>JAKSCN010000284.1 GCA_022360595.1 Chromatiales bacterium | reverse complement strand
GCCAAGGTCAATACCGAGGAGAATCAGCAGCTTGCCATGCAATACGGTATTCGCAGTATTCCCACCCTGGTAATGTTCAAGCATGGCAGAGAGCATGCGAGGGTCTCCGGTGCGCTGGATAGGGTCAGTCTTCAGGGATGGATTCGCCAGAATCTGTAAGTTTTTCGGTTTGGATTTGAGCGATAAAGCGCAAAATGCTTCGCCTTCGGCATGGACACCGCGGCACCGCATCAAGTAAAATCCCACAAATTTGCCGGCTCCACATCCCAGTGTAGCCGAACCCTTGTTTAACTTGTTCGGGGCGGCACCTCAGGTCCTGTCCCGTTCGTCATGCCTGTTGGGGACTGATTCCTTGAGAAAGCCTGCATTATTGGTACTGGAAGATGGCACAGTGTTCCGGGGTGAATCGATTGGCGCGGACGGCCAGACTGTCGGCGAAGTTGTATTCAATACGGCACTTACCGGATACCAGGAGATCCTGACCGATCCCTCGTATTGTAAACAGATTGTTACACTGACCTATCCGCACATTGGTAATACCGGCACCAATGAAGAGGATGAAGAGTCATCCGCTATTCATGCGGCTGGCCTGATTATTCGTGACCTCCCGATACTGGCCAGCAACTGGCGTAATCAGAAATCACTGGATGACTACCTGGCCGATAACGGTATCGTAGCCATCGCCAACATCGATACGCGCAAGCTGACCCGAATTTTGCGGGAGAAGGGTGCTCAGGGTGGCTGCATCATTGCGGGTGACGCGATTGATGAGACCCAGGCGCTTGAGGCGGCTAAAGCTTTCCCAGGACTGAAAGGGATGGATTTGGCCAAAGAGGTGACCACTTCGGTGCCTTACGAGTGGGCGCAAGGCTCCTGGACTTTGGAAGAGGGGCATCCCGAAGCGCCGAATCCTATTGAAGAGCATCTGCCGATGCACGTGGTTGCATACGATTACGGTATCAAGCGCAATATCCTGCGAATGCTGGTTGATCGCGGCTGCCGTGTCACTGTGGTGCCGGCGCAGATGCCAGTCAGTGAGGTGATGGCGATGAACCCCGATGGCGTGTTCCTCTCCAATGGTCCGGGCGACCCCGAGCCCTGTGACTACGCTATTGAATCGATCAAATCTGTTCTGGATACCGAAACACCCGTGTTCGGTATCTGCCTGGGACATCAACTGCTGGCGCTGGCCAGCGGCGCCAATACCGTGAAGATGAAATTTGGCCACCACGGCGCCAACCACCCGGTACAGGATCTGAATGAGAAGACTGTCATGATCTCCAGCCAGAACCACGGCTTTGCGGTTGATGAAGAGACACTGCCGGATACCTTGCGGGCCACCCACCGCTCGCTGTTTGATGGTTCGCTGCAGGGTATTCATCGTACGGATCGCCCGGCCTTCGGTTTTCAGGGACACCCGGAAGCGAGCCCTGGTCCTCACGATGTAGCCCCGGTTTTCGATCATTTCATCGATCTGATCCAAGCGGCTAAGGACAACGGTTAATCAGGGTTGCCAACGGCTACCCCAACTGAAACAGAACATTTGATATAGCGGCAGGAAATTCATGCCAAAAAGAACAGACATAGAGAGCATCCTGATTATCGGCGCCGGTCCTATCGTGATCGGTCAGGCGTGTGAGTTCGACTACTCCGGTGCACAGGCTTGTAAGGCGTTGCGTGAAGAGGGTTTCAGAGTCATCCTGGTCAACTCCAATCCAGCCACCATCATGACCGACCCGGATATGGCCGACGCCATCTACATCGAGCCGATCACCTGGCAGACGGTAGAGCGGATCATTCAAAAAGAGCGCCCCGATGCACTGCTTCCCACCATGGGTGGTCAAACAGCGCTCAACTGCGCTCTGGATCTGGACCGCGAAGGTGTGCTCGAGAAGTACGGTGTCGAGATGGTCGGTGCCACCAAAGAGGCGATCGATAAAGCGGAAGACCGTGATCTGTTCCGCCAGGCGATGCGCAAAATCGGCCTGGATATGCCGCGCTCCGCCATTGCCCATAGCATGGAAGAGGCGCACCAGGTGCAGGCCCAGATCGGCTTCCCCACCATCATTCGTCCTTCGTTCACCATGGGGGGGTCCGGTGGTGGGATCGCTTATAACCGTGAAGAGTTTGAAGAGATCTGCCAACGAGGTCTTGATCTGTCGCCCACGAATGAGCTGCTGATTGAAGAGTCCATTCTTGGCTGGAAAGAGTATGAGATGGAGGTGGTGCGTGACCGTGCGGATAACTGCATCATTATCTGTTCCATTGAAAACTTCGATCCAATGGGTATCCACACCGGTGATTCGATTACCGTGGCGCCTTCACAGACGCTGACCGATAAAGAGTACCAGATCATGCGTAACGCCTCGTTGGCGGTACTGCGTGAAATTGGTGTGGATACAGGCGGCTCCAACGTACAGTTTGCGATCAATCCCGATGATGGCCGTATGATCATTATCGAGATGAATCCGCGTGTGTCCCGCTCATCGGCGTTGGCGTCCAAGGCGACCGGTTTCCCGATTGCCAAGGTGGCAGCCAAGCTGGCTGTCGGCTATACCTTGGACGAGCTGCAAAATGAGATCACCGGTGGGGCTACGCCGGCCTCTTTTGAACCCTCTATCGACTATGTGGTCACCAAAATCCCGCGTTTCGCCTTTGAGAAATTTCCTCAGGCGCCAGATCGCCTCACTACCCAGATGAAATCTGTGGGCGAGGTGATGGCTATTGGTCGCACCTTCCAGGAGTCGCTGCAGAAAGCGCTGCGTGGTCTCGAGACAGGCAAATCAGGCTTGGATGAGATTCTTGACCCGGAGCTGGATGCCGAAGGTCTCAAAACCAAACTCCGCTTCGAGCTGCGTGAAGCGGGCGCTGAACGCCTCTGGTATGTGGCTGATGCCTTCCGTCATGGTATGACCTTTGACGAGGTGTTCGAGGTGACCAAGATCGAGCCTTGGTTCCTGATCCAGGTGGAAGAGCTGGTCAAAATTGAAAGTGAAGTGCGTGATGCGGGTGTAGATGCTTTGAATGCTGATCGCTTGCGCTATCTGAAACGCAAAGGCTTCTCCGACAAGCGCCTGGCAATGCTGGTTGGTGTCGCAGAAGATGTGATTCGCCAGCGTCGTAAAGAGGCGGGTGTGCGTCCTGTGTTTAAGCGGGTGGATACCTGTGCTGCCGAGTTCGCTACCAGCACCGCTTACATGTACTCCACCTACGAGGAGGAGTGTGAGGCCAATCCATCTGATAAGAAGAAGATCATGGTATTGGGCGGTGGTCCGAACCGTATCGGTCAGGGGATCGAGTTCGATTACTGCTGTGTACACGCCGCCTTTGCAATGCGTGATGATGGTTATGAGACCATCATGGTTAACTGTAACCCGGAAACCGTCTCTACCGATTACGACACTTCCGACCGTCTCTATTTCGAACCGCTCACTTTTGAGGATGTGATCGAAATCATCGAGATAGAAAAGCCGGCCGGCGTCATCGTTCAATATGGTGGTCAAACGCCACTGAAGTTGGCCGAGGCGCTGGAAGCGGCCGGTGCGCCGATCATTGGCACCAGTCCGGATTCCATTGATCTGGCGGAAGACCGCGAGCGCTTCCAGCAACTGGTTGAAAACCTGGGGCTGAAACAGCCGCCAAACCGTACCGCGGTTGAAGCTGAGCAGGCGGTGAAACTGGCTGAAGAGATTGGTTATCCCTTGGTCGTGCGTCCCTCTTATGTATTGGGTGGTCGCGCGATGGAGATCGTCTATAACGAAGAAGATCTGCGTCGCTACATGCGTGAAGCGGTAAGTGTCTCTAACGATTCACCTGTGCTGCTGGACCGCTTCCTGGATGATGCCATCGAGGTGGATATCGATGCGATCTGCGACGGTAAAGATGTGGTTATCGGCGGCATTATGGAGCATATCGAGCAGGCCGGTGTTCACTCGGGCGATTCAGCCTGTTCGTTACCGCCCTATACTCTGTCACCAGCAGTCCAGGACCGGATGCGCGAACAGATCCGCAAATTGGCGCTGGAACTGAAAGTCGTTGGTTTGATGAATACTCAATTTGCCATCAAAGATGACGAGATCTATCTGCTTGAGGTCAATCCGCGTGCTTCGCGTACCGTGCCTTTCGTCTCCAAGGCGACGGGTGTGCAACTGGCGAAGGTGGCGGCCCGCTGTATGGCCGGTACTTCCCTGGCGGAGCAAGGTTTCACTAAAGAGGTGATTCCCGAGCACTACTTCGTTAAAGAGGCCGTATTCCCGTTTGTCAAATTCCCGGGGGTTGACACCTTGCTTGGCCCTGAGATGAAATCGACTGGTGAAGTGATGGGCGTTGGGGCCACCTTTGGTGAAGCCTATGGCAAAGCACTGGACGGTAGTAGCGGCGCACTGCCCAAGTCGGGTAAGGTGCTGCTGTCGGTGCGTGACGCCGATAAGCGCCGGGTGTTGTCTGTGGCCCGCGACCTGGTCGAGCTTGGCTTTGAAGTTGCCGCCACCAGCGGCAGCTATCGCTTGATAGTCGAAGAGGGGATTCCTTGTGAGCGGGTCAACAAGGTTGCGGAGGGGCGTCCGCACATTGTTGATATGATCAAGAACGATGAGTTCAGCTTGATTGTGAATACCACAGAAGGTAAGAAAGCGATTGCGGATTCGGCTGAAATTCGTAAATCTGCATTGCAACATAAAGTGGCCTACACCACGACTATGTCAGGTGCCGAGGCGATCTGTCTGGCGCTGAAACAGAAAGACAGTATCTCTGTTAACCGTTTGCAGGATCTGCATCAGAGCCTGGTCGGTTAAGGAAATAGTATTGAATGAGGTTTATCTATGAGTAAGGTACCCCTGACCAAGCAGGGCGCAGAGAAACTGCGGGCGGAGCTGAATGACTTGAAGTCGGTGAAACGGCCTGCTGTTATCAAGGCAATTGCCGAAGCGCGTGAACACGGTGATCTGAAAGAGAACGCCGAGTATCATGCAGCCCGTGAGCAGCAAGGCTTTATCGAAGGTCGTATCAAGGATATTGAAGGTAAGCTTTCGCATGCTCAGATTATCGACGTCACCACATTGAATGCGGACGGCCGGGTTGTATTTGGTGCAACGGTTGATATCTATGAGGAAGAAGAAGATGTCGAGCACACTTACCAGATTGTTGGTGACGATGAAGCCGATATCAAAGAGGGGCTGATCTCGGTCAGTTCACCGATTGCCCGGGCTTTGATTGGTAAGCATGAAGGTGATGTAGCGACAGTGGAGACACCGAAAGGGTTGCGCCATCTGGAGATTCTGGAAGTCCGTTATATATAACTTCAGTGCAGGAGCATTGAGTTGAGTACAAACGCGCATGTTTTCATGCGCGTTTGTCGTATTTAGAACGCTAGAAAAATTAGAGTCTGCTAACAGGCCCTAATTTGGCAAGGCAACTTTGGGCTGCTTTGGATGGCGTCGGTAGAAGACGGCAATGTGCCCGATGGTTTGAACCAATTGAGCCTTGGTTTCGTCACAGATAGCATTGGTCAACGATTGGCGCTCGTCTCGATCGCCGGCATTGACCCGTACCTTGATTAACTCATGGGCACCAAGGGCGATATCAATTTCATTGATAACCGCAGGCGTCAGGCCATTCTGACCGATAATCACCACCGGTTTCAGGTGGTGGGCAAGCCCTTTTAGATGGCGTTTCTGTTTGTCAGTGATAGTCATGAAAGTTTCCTGAATAGCGAGGCCGCGCATTCTAACGCAGTTGGCGCTATCCTGATAGCGTAAGTGATTATCTCTATTGGTAATTAAAGTCCTTTGTCTGGATTTGGGTAAAGCGCGATATGGCGAAAAGCAAAAGTAGTCGTCGATGGCTGGATCGGCACGTCAATGATGAGTATGTGAAGCGCTCTCTGCGAGAGGGCTATCGTTCGCGTGCGGTCTATAAGCTTTTGGAAATACAAGAAAAAGATCGTTTGCTGAAGCCCGGTCAGACAGTTGTCGATCTGGGAGCGGCCCCAGGTGGCTGGTCGCAGGTGGCTGAGAAGATTGTAGGTGACAAAGGGCGGGTGGTAGCCCTCGATATACTGCCAATGGATTCAATCGCCGGGGTTGACTTTATTCAGGGGGATTTTCGTGAAGAGGAGCCGCTGCAGCAATTGAGAATTCTGCTGGATGGTCAGCCTGTGGATCTTGTAATTTCCGACATGGCCCCCAATATCACGGGAATGAACGCTGTGGATCAGCCACGTGCGATGTATTTATGCGAACTGGCCTTGGAATTTGCCCGGGAAGTGTTGAAACCGGGGGGGAGCTTTGTGGTGAAGGTTTTCCAGGGGGAGGGCTTCGATGATTATATCCGTGAGCTGCGCAGTTCGTTTAAACGTGTGGTGACTCGCAAACCAAAGGCGTCGCGGCCCAAGAGCCGAGAGGTCTATCTGGTGGCGGGGAACTATAATCTGTAGTACTGTACTAAAAAATTATCAGTATCATTTAACGGTATGTTGTTGTATTTCAGCCGTTTCCTAGGCCGCTAAGGCATGGATTAAAGCTTCATGCGCAACTGAGGTTGTAATGCGTGGAGAGGCTACTAGCAGAGGGTTTTCGCCTTGAACGATATGGCAAAAAATCTGATTTTGTGGGTGATTATTGCGATCGTCCTGATGTCGGTTTTCAATAACTTCACCTCGCAGAAGGCGCGTTCCAATGCCTTGTCCTATTCAGAGTTTATTGAACAGGTTAAATCAGGGGCTGTTGAGGAAGTTACCATTGATGGCCGTGAGATTGATGGCACCTTCGTCGGCGGTGGAACGTTTACCACCTACAGTCCCGGTGATGATGGGCTGGTGAGTGATCTGCTCAAATATAACGTGAAGTTTGATGCGACTCCGCCAGAGAAACCATCGATTCTGATGAACATTCTGATTAATTGGTTCCCGCTGTTCATTCTGATTGGTCTATGGGTCTTCTTCATGCGTCAGATGCAGGGCGGCGGTGGTGGCCGTGGCGCTATGTCATTCGGTAAGAGCCGCGCCCGTATGTTGAGTGAAGATCAGGTGAAGGTGACCTTTGCCGATGTGGCCGGTGTGGAAGAGGCGAAGGAAGAGGTTGTCGAGATGGTCGACTTCCTGCGCGATCCATCCAAATTCCAGAAGCTCGGCGGTAAGATTCCTAAAGGCGTGCTGATGGTCGGCTCGCCGGGTACCGGTAAAACCCTGTTGGCGAAGGCAATTGCAGGCGAAGCACGGGTACCATTCTTCACGATTTCCGGTTCTGACTTCGTTGAAATGTTCGTCGGTGTCGGTGCCTCTCGTGTACGTGATATGTTCGAGCAGGCCAAGAAGCACGCGCCTTGTATCATTTTTATCGACGAAATCGATGCGGTAGGCCGTCATCGTGGCGCCGGTTTGGGTGGTGGTCATGATGAGCGTGAGCAGACATTGAACCAACTACTGGTTGAGATGGACGGCTTCGAAGGTAATGAAGGCGTTATTGTTATCGCAGCAACCAACCGTCCTGATGTGCTTGACCCCGCGCTGTTACGCCCGGGGCGTTTTGACCGTCAAGTGGTCGTGCCTCTACCCGATGT
>JAKSCN010000431.1 GCA_022360595.1 Chromatiales bacterium | reverse complement strand
TGTAGCGGTGGGTGGGGCCACCGCGCTCGCGGTGCAGGATCAGGCGGTGGTTGTAGTAGGCGAACTCGCGTACCCGTGTGCCGCTGCGATTGCTCACGCCGACCAGATCACCCTCGGGGCTGTAGTGGTAGCGCACCAGGGGCTGGCGGCCTTGTTCCGGGGCTAAAGGGTTGTGGAGCAGGTCCACCCCTGTCAGCCGCAGACCGGTATCCCTGCCCCAGGCCGGATCTTCCATCCCCTCATGGATGCGCATGCCCACTAGCGCGAAGCGCCGACCGGCGCCATCGTGGATGCTGTCGAGCTGACCCTCACTGTTGCGTTGGTAGTGCTGCTGACGCCCCAGTGGGTCGATTACGCACTGCAGCGGGTAGTGCCCCGGCGTATGCGCCTCGGCGAGAAAAACCCAGACCGTGCGGTTAGGCCCGGCCACAAACAGATAGCGGGCATCACCGGCCCAGGCGGCTGGGATGTGCGCCCAGCGCGGCTGCTGTTGCCAGGGGGTGAGCGACGGATGGTGGTTGGTGGCTGGTCCGCCGCGCAGCAGGGTGAGGGCCTCGCTGCCGCACCGCTCGTGTTCACCCGGGGCGAGCGGTTCGAAGGTGATGACCCGGCCATTGTCGTCGAACAGGTGACAGGCCGCCTCGTCCAGTTCAAGTCGGGTCTCCAATGAGAGATGCCAGCCGTGGCCGAGCAGCCCGCATTGCGGCCCTTGAGGGTTGACGTAGCTGCTGTAGCGGCGCTGCCAGATCAGCGGCAGCGCGCCCGGCAGGGCGAAATCCAACTCGCTCTCGCCCACCAGCACCTTGGCGCCGAGGGCGGGATTGACCGGTGAGCCCACGGCCATACCGCCGGGGCAGACCGAGCAGGCCACCCCGCCGGCGCTGCCGATCAGAACCGTGGCAGAACCCTGAACAATCTTGCCTTTAACAACCTTGTCACCAATACGTACGGCGGGTTTACCCGACATGGCAACCTCCTTGTTACTGCTTAGAATCCTTGAACACTGATGGAGCTGTATTGGGGGAACACAGCCGCCATGGCGGGCCATTATGCAAATATCAGGGTGATCGTTTTTTTAGCTGGATCACAGTTTTTCGGATAAACCTTGTTTTTGAGTGGGGTTTAGGGCCTTTGACCGAGTGGTTTTTAACTATCTGCAAGCTGCCATTTATCTACGACTAAAGTTTTCAAGCTCTTCTCAACTATTGAAAACTCAGCTTTAAATCCCAAACAGTCGCTGAGCGTTGCGGGTAGTTGCTGCAGCAATTTCAGTTGAAGATTCGTTACGTAGTTCGCTAACAGTCTCTAAAATTTGTATCAGATAGGCGGGCTCATTACGCTCGCCGCGGTGCTGACTGTCGGGCTGATCAGGTGTATCGGTCTCCAGCAAAATACTCTCCAGTGGTAGTTCAGCCACCAGTTGCCGCAACCGTTTTGCGCGTGAATAGGTGATGGGGCCGCCAAAGCTAAGCATAAATCCCATCGCAATCAGGCGTTCCGCTTGCACGAAGCTGCCTGAGTAGCTGTGTAGAACACCGCTTATGCCAGGGTAGCGGCGTAGCGTGTTGATCACCTCTTCTACAGATCGTCGGGCGTGGATAATCACCGGAAGCTTGTACTGTTGAGCCAGTTCCAACTGTCCTTCAAAGATGCGTTGTTGACCAGGTTTGTCAGGTTCTGAGATATAGAAATCGAGACCACACTCACCCACGGCCACCGGTTGCTCCTGTTCAATCCACTTGGCCAGCTCTTCCAGATGTGAGAGTTTGTGATCAGCCATGAACATAGGGTGTAGACCATAGGCGGGATGGAGTCCCGCATGGGTCTGACAAACCGTGCGCAGCCGTGGCCACCAGTGGAAGGCGATGGCGGGAATGATCTGGGTTGATACTCCTGCCTCTTGGGCACGGGCCAGCGCCTGCTCACGATCGTGATCGAAGCTGTTATCGTCAAAGTGACTGTGAGTATCGATTAGCTGCATTGTGCCCTGTCCGTAAAATCTACTTAATGATAGTCTTGGTCGGCAGTTATCAGGAATTAGAGGTAGACTTTAAGGTGATTATGAAAATCGTCTCTTTCAATACCAATGGTATCAGAGCCAGGCCCCATCAGTTGCAGGCCCTGAAGGATCAGTACGACCCGGATATTATTGGTATTCAGGAAACCAAGGTGCAAGATCCCGATTTTCCCATCGAGATGGTTGATGAGCTTGGCTACCAAACTCATTTTCACGGCCAGAAAACCCATTATGGGGTTGCTCTACTCTCTAAAACCAAGCCCGTTTCGGTCCAGAAGGGCTATCCTAATGATACTGAAGATGCCCAGCGGCGTATGATCTGCGGCCAGTTTGAGATGACCAATGGTGAGCCACTGACGGTGATCAACGGTTACTTCCCGCAAGGGGAGAACCGTGACCATGAGGTGAAGTTTCCCGCCAAGCAGAAGTTCTACGCCGATCTGATGGACTTTCTGGAGGCGCATTTCACCCCTAGTGATAACCTGCTGGTAATTGGGGATATGAATATTGCGCCTCAGGATGCCGATGTTGGCATTGGTGCGGATAACGCCAAGCGCTGGCTGCGTACCGGCAAGTGCAGTTTTTTGCCGGAGGAGCGGGAGTGGATGGAGCACCTCACCGCTTGGGGATTGACCGATACCTTCAGGCAGCAGCATGCTGATGTTGATGACCGTTTTAGCTGGTTTGATTACCGCAGTCGTGG
>JAKSCN010000094.1 GCA_022360595.1 Chromatiales bacterium | reverse complement strand
CTGCATGGCGGCGATCTCCGATCACAGCCTCAACCAGGCGGTGCTCGATGCGGCTCACAGCAAGCCTTTTTTGGGCATCTGCATGGGGCTGCAGGTGCTGCTGCAGTTCAGTGATGAGAACGGCGGTACCGATCTGCTGGGGCTGATTCCCGGTAAAGTGCGTCGCTTCGCTGATGAGCAGGAAGTGGATGGACAGCGCTTGAAGATCCCACAGATGGGTTGGAATCAGGTTCATCAGAATCGCGAGCATCCGCTCTGGGAAGGTATCCCCCAGGATAGCCGCTTCTATTTTGTACACAGCTACTATGTGGTGCCGGATGATGCCAATATCGTCGCCGGCAGCACCGATTATGGTGTCAGCTTCGCGAGTGTGCTGGCCTATAAAAATCTGTTCGCCACCCAATTTCATCCCGAGAAGAGTGCCGATCACGGATTGCAGTTGCTGCGTAATTTTGTCAACTGGGATGTCTGAGCATTCCATCAACAAGTTTTAATTCGGTTCGAGTTTAGAGAGGTGTGACGTGTTACTGATACCGGCTATTGATCTTAAAGATGGTCGCTGCGTGCGTCTGCGTCAGGGACGCATGGATGATGAGACGATCTTTTCCGATGATCCGGTGGAAGTGGCCGGACGCTGGGTAGAGGCGGGAGCACGACGTCTGCACCTGGTCGACCTGAACGGCGCCTTTGCCGGTGAGCCGGTGAACGGCGAGGTGATTCAGGCGATTGCCAAAGCCTATCCTGATCTGCCGATCCAGGTGGGGGGCGGTATCCGTGATGAGGCTACGATTCAGGCCTACCTGGATGTGGGTGTTCAATTCGCCATCATCGGTACCCAGGCGGTGAAAGAGCCTGAATTTGTCGGCCGTGCCTGCAAAGCCTTTCCGGGGCATGTGATTGTGGGGCTGGATGCCAAAGACGGTATGGTGGCGATCGATGGCTGGGCGACCATTACTGACCATAAGGTGACCGATCTGGCCAAGCGCTTCGAAGAGGATGGTGTCAGCGCCATTGTCTACACCGATATCGGTCGCGATGGGATGTTGACCGGCCCCAATGTGGAGGCCACCGCGGCGCTGGCGCGCGCGATCGACATCCCGGTGGTCGCCTCAGGTGGCATCACCAACATCGATGATATTCGCGCTCTCTGTGAAGTGGCTGACAGTGGCATCATGGGCGCTATTACCGGTCGTGCCATCTATGAGGGCACGCTCGAT
>JAKSCN010000570.1 GCA_022360595.1 Chromatiales bacterium | reverse complement strand
GGCGATGCTGGGTAAATTGCCTGAGAAGCTGAGCTTTGAAGAGGCCCAAAAACGCTACATCAAGGCTATTGGTAAAGGCCTGAAGAAGGTGATGTCGAAGATGGGCATCTCGACCTATCAGTCCTACTGTGGAGCACAGATCTTTGATGCGGTTGGTCTCTCCACGCCGTTTATCGATAAATATTTTGCCGGTACAGCAACGACAGTCGAGGGTGCGGGCCTGCCTGAGGTTGCAGCGGAAGCGCTGCAGTGGCACCGCGATGCCTACGGCGACAATCCTGTTTACAGCAAGCACCTGGATGTCGGTGGCGACTACGCCTATCGCCTGCGGGGTGAAGATCATGTTTGGACCACAGACACGATCGCCAAAGTACAGCACGCTTCTCGTACCAACGATTGGAAAACCTACGAAGAGTTCTCCAAAGAGGTCAATGAGCAGGAAGAGCGTCAGCTCACCTTCCGTGGTCTGTTCGCGTTCAACTTTGGCGACCAGGAGATCCCGCTGGATGAGGTAGAACCTGCGTCTGAGATCGTCAAGCGTTTCGCAACCGGAGCTATGTCTTTCGGTTCAATCTCTTACGAAGCGCACTCCACACTGGCAGTGGCGATGAACCGCCTGGGCGGTAAATCCAACACCGGTGAAGGTGGTGAGGAGCCTGAGCGTTTCAACCCGCTCCCCGATGGCTCCAGCAACCCAGAGCGTTCTGCCATTAAACAGGTCGCCTCCGGCCGTTTCGGTGTAACCACTGAATATCTGGTCAACTCTGATGACATTCAGATTAAGATGGCTCAGGGCGCCAAGCCGGGTGAGGGTGGTCAGCTACCTGGTCATAAGGTCAACAAACAGATCGCCCGTGTGCGTCACTCCACACCTGGTGTGGGGCTGATTTCGCCACCACCCCATCACGATATCTACTCGATCGAGGATCTGGCCCAACTTATCCACGATCTGAAGAACGTGCAGCCGAAATCCCGTGTGTCGGTCAAACTGGTATCTGAAGTGGGCGTGGGTACGGTTGCTGCGGGTGTCTCTAAAGCACACGCCGATCATGTCACCATCTCCGGTTACGATGGCGGTACCGGCGCGAGTCCGCTGACCTCGATCAAGCACGCCGGTTCCCCTTGGGAGATCGGTCTCGCTGAAACCCACCAGACGCTGGTACTGAATCGTCTGCGCTCACGCATTTCAGTGCAGGTTGATGGTGGTATGCGTACCGGCCGCGACGTTGTGGTAGGTGCCTTGTTGGGTGCCGACGAGTTTGGTTTTGCCACTGCACCGCTGATTGTGGAGGGTTGCTTGATGATGCGTAAGTGTCACCTCAACACCTGTCCGGTCGGTGTGGCGACTCAAGACCCTGAGCTGCGTAAGCGCTTCACCGGTAAGCCTGAGCATGTGGTCAACTACTTCTTCTTCGTTGCTGAAGAGGTTCGTCGACTGATGGCCAAGCTCGGCTTCCGTACCTTCAACGAGATGATCGGTCAGTCTGATCGTCTGGATATGAGTAAAGCGCTGGATCACTGGAAGGCGATGGGGCTCGATTTCGGCCGTATCCTGGCTAAGCCTGAGGCTGCCGAGGGTGATGCCGTCTATAACACCGAGGGTCAGGATCACGGTCTCGACAAAGCGATCGATCGCCAGTTGATCGAACAGGCCAAGCCGGCCCTGGAAGAGGGCAAGCCGGTTAAGATCGATATCGATGTCCACAACTACAACCGCACCTTCGGCACCATGCTCTCCGGTCGTGTGGCTGAGAAGTATGGTCATGCCGGTCTGCCGGATGACACCATCTACATCAACGCCAAAGGTACTGCAGGTCAGTCTTTTGGTGCTTGGGTGGCTAAGGGTGTCACCATCGAGCTGGCGGGTGAAGGTAACGATTATGTCGGTAAGGGGCTGTCAGGTGGCCGTATCGTCATCTACCCACCGGCTGAGTCGGCCATCGATAAAGCCGAGGAGAACATCATTGTCGGTAATACCGTGCTCTACGGTGCGGTCAGCGGTGAGTGTTACTTCCGCGGTGTCGGTGGTGAGCGCTTCTGTGTCCGTAACTCTGGTGCAACGGCAGTGGTCGAGGGTGTCGGAGATCACGGCTGTGAATACATGACTGGCGGTATTGTGGTTGTGCTGGGTGAAACCGGTCGCAACTTCGCAGCCGGTATGTCGGGAGGTATCGCCTATGTATTGGATGAAGAGGGTACTTTCGAGCAGCGTTGTAACCTCTCTATGGTTGAACTGGAGCCGATTCAGGAAGAGGATGACGCACTGGAGGCGCTGGATCACCAGGGTGGTGATCTGGAAACCAAAGGTCGCGTCGATATCAGCCCCGACATGACACGCTTTGATGCAGTACGCCTGCGTCAGCTGATCGAGAACCACCTGCACTACACCAACAGTGATGTGGCGCGCAATATTCTCGATAACTGGGCGGACTATCTGCCGAAATTCGTCAAGGTTATGCCCGTGGACTATCGCCGCGCACTGTTGGAGATGCAGGCGCAGCAGGCCCAGGGTAGTGAAGCAGTCAAAGGGGGGCAGTGATCATGGGTAAGCCTACAGGTTTCATGGAGTATCCGCGTCAGGATGTCAGCTATCAGCCGGCATCTGATCGCATCACACACTATAACGAGTTCACTATCGGTTTGAGCGATGATGAGCTGTCGTTGCAGGGTGCGCGCTGTATGGATTGCGGCATCCCGTTCTGTCATCAGGGTTGCCCCGTCAACAATATCATTCCCGATTGGAATGACCTGGTCTATCACCAGGATTGGCAGGCGGCCAGTGATGTGCTGCACTCCACCAACAACTTCCCTGAGTTCACCGGACGTATCTGTCCAGCCCCTTGTCAGGAGGCCTGCACCCTGAATCTGCAGGATGCGCCGGTCACCATCAAAAATATCGAGCTGTCGATCGTTGAGAAGGCGTGGGAAGCAGGCTATATCCAGCCACAACTGGCCAAGCGTAAGAGTGGCAAGCGTGTCGCTGTGGTCGGTTCAGGCCCTGCTGGCCTGGCGGCTGCTCAGCAATTGGTTCGTGCGGGTCACACTGTCCACGTCTTTGAGCGTCAGGACGATATCGGTGGCCTGCTGCGCTACGGTATTCCGGACTTCAAGCTGGACAAGAAGAGCATCAACCGTCGTCTCGGGCAGATGAAGGCTGAAGGTGTACGTTTTCACGTGAATACCCACATCGGCGTCAACTACCCCACCCAGCGTCTGGTCGACGAGTTTGATGCTGTGGTGCTGGCGGGTGGTGCTGAGCAACCGCGTGATCTTCCGATGCCTGGCCGCGAGCTAAACGGTATCCACTTTGCCATGGATTTCCTGCGTGCCAACAGCAAGGTTGTTCAGGGTGTGCCTGGCGCTGAGGCTGATCTGATCAGCGCTGAAGATAAGCATGTGGTAGTGATCGGTGGTGGTGACACCGGTTCGGATTGTATCGGTACCTCGAACCGCCACGGCGCTAAATCCATCACCCAGCTTGAGATTTTGCCGCAACCGCCAGAAAAAGAGGATAAAGGTACGGTTTGGCCCTACTGGCCCAATAAAATGCGCACCTCCTCTTCTCAGGAAGAGGGCTGTGAGCGTATGTGGTGTGTCGCCACCAAAGAGTTTATTGGTGATGATAACGGCAATCTCAAAGCGATCCGCTGCATCAAGGTTGAGTGGGCCAAGGACGATGCCGGTAACTGGCAGATGAGCGAAGTCGAAGGTTCCGAGTTTGAACTGCAGGCTGATCTCGTCACCCTGGCGATGGGTTTTGTCCATCCTGTGCATGAAGGCATGCTGCAGGATCTCTCTGTCGAGTTGGATGGTCACGGTAATGTTACGGCGGATACCGAAGGCGGTGGTGCCTATAAGACCTCTATCGACGGGGTTTTTGCCGCAGGTGATATGCGCCGTGGCCAATCGCTGGTGGTCTGGGCGATTCGTGAAGGGCGCCAGTGTGCCCGAGCGGTGGATGAGTACCTGATGGGTAGCTCTGAACTGCCTCGCTGATCACGACTATTCCGTCGTTGATGAGCGCGAAAGGGTGG
>JAKSCN010000139.1 GCA_022360595.1 Chromatiales bacterium | reverse complement strand
TTTTCTGCCCCGCGACAAACATGGCATTACCTAAGGCGGCAATCAACGCAAAAAAGAGAGGTGCTAATACTTTCATGACAGGTTACTTTTTCGCAGTGGAGTAGTGTCTATCCGTGTGGCAGGCAGAGTGGTACAGCGCATCTCCATGGCAAGCTGAATAAAGTCTCGGATTCCCGGATATTCGGTTCTGGCTTTCAACCAGACCATGTGCTCCTCAACATTATCCACAGCCTCGACAATCGGCACCATTCGATAATCCCCATCCGGCCGGATATCGTTTGATAGCGCAAACCCGATGCCCAACCCATGGGCCACAGCCTCACACATGTCCGAACGGGCATCCATACACACCTGAACACTAGGCTGCAGATTGGCGCTGGCAAAGACCTTATCGACCAACCCCTGAGTACAGCACCCCTTTTTGCGGAAGACCAAGGGATACTCGATCAGTTGGTGGACGCTAACCTGTTCCAGTGTCGACAACGGATGATCCTCGGGAATGATTGCCTCAAGGCGGTGGGTGTGAAACGAGAGCCGGGTAATACCGGGTTCATCGTCCGGCATGGGAAACAGACCAATATCCGCCTCTCGGTTGAGCACAAGGCTCTGACAGTCATCAGTGGTGCTGGAATTAATGGTCAGGGTTGCCTCAGGATAACGCCGACTGAAGCCGGCAATCAGCGGCATAAACACCTGTGGCGATGAGGTGGCAATTCTAAGTTGATAACGCCCCTGGTTCTCGCAAGGTTGGGCGAGGGAACGGATGGCGCCATCCAGGTCATCGTACTGACTGGTTATCCGGTGGAGCCTCTGACCAAAATCGGTAGGGCGCACTCCGGTGCTAAAGCGTTCCAACAGCGGCTGATCAAAGCGCGCTTCAAGTTTGCGAATCTGGGCCGTAATGGCCGGTTGGCTGACATCCAGTTCAACAGCAGCACGCGAGAAGTTACCGCACTTCAAGGTGGCGTTAAAGGCGCGGATCTCTGATAGGGAAAGGCTCATTACTACTCCTCAGGAAGCCTTCAGCGTGAGCGGTGACTCGCCCACCGGTTCGCGCTTTTTTAACAGTGGAATCGCCTTAATCAGCTTCCGTGTATAAGCCTGATGCGGATTGAGAAAAATCTGCCGTACACTGCCTTGCTCGACCAGCCGCCCCTGCTTCATCACACAGACATGGTCGCACAGGTTCGCCACCACACTGAGATCGTGGGATATAAACAGAATGGTAATACCCAGCTCCTGTTTAAGCCTCTTGAGCAGCGTCAGAATCTCAGCCTGGATCGATACATCCAGCGCAGCCACAGCCTCATCGGCAACCACGAACTGGGGAGTACACACCAATGCCCGAGCGATGCTGATGCGCTGACGTTGACCACCCGAGAAAGCATGAGGAAAGCGACGCAGGTGGCTCACTTCGATATGACAGCGCTTGGCCACTTCGATAACCCGCTGATCAGTCTCTTCCCGTGAGCGGGTCATCTTAAGCGCCTCTAGCGGCTCAGCGATGATATCACGCACCGTCATACGCGGATTGAGCGAACCGTAAGGGTCCTGAAAGACGAGCTGGGCAACCTTGGCCAACTGCTTGCGTTTGAGTGTTTTATTACTGCCAAAACAGAAGGGCTGCTCGGTGTGGTAGCTCACCTCACCGGTGCTGATCGGCGATGCCCCCAGCAATGCTTTACCGAGGGATGTTTTGCCCGAACCGCTTTCACCCACCAGCCCAATGATCTGGCCGCGAGGCAGATCAAGCGAGACACTATCCACTGCGGTAAAGAATTCGGTACGGTTCATACCGCCCCCAGCCAGAGGATAACGGATCGACAGATTTTGGATACTGACCAATGGCTCAGGACGCTCGGCAGGCGGCTCCGGCAGCTCGTCCAGTTCAGGCAGTGCATCAATTAAACGCTGGGTGTAAGCATGTTGGGGATGGAACAGCACCTGTTCGGCGGGGCCTGCCTCAACTGCCTCACCACGCTTCATCACAGTGACATTATCGGCAATCTTAGAGATCACCCCCAGATCATGGGTGATAAACAGCATCGCCATACCGAACTGTTCACGCAGCTCCAGCATCAAATCTAGCACCTGGGCTTGAATAGTCACATCCAACGCTGTTGTGGGTTCATCGGCAATCAGTAGCCGCGGTTGGGTAGCCAGCGCCATGGCAATCATCGCCCGCTGACGCATACCGCCGGAGAGCTCGAACACATACTGATCAAAACGCTGTTCAGGAAAGGGGATGCCCACCCGCTCGAACAGCTCAATACCGATACGCCGCGCCTTCTCCCGGTCATGCCCAAGGTGGATCTGGATGGTTTCGACGATCTGATCACCAATGCGCATCGCCGGCGCGAAACTGGCCATCGGCTCCTGGAAGATCATCGACACCAATCCACCACGCACCATGCGCAGCTGCTGCCCGCGCAGACTGAGTACATCGATCGATTTTTGATCGTGATGCAGCTGGATACGGCTGGCTCTGTCGATCATCGCATTACCGGGATTGAGGCGCATGATGGTCTTCGCGGTCACCGATTTGCCGGAGCCGCTCTCACCGACCAGCCCCATCACTTCACCTGGGTGGATGTTGAGATCAAGGTGATCCACCGCTCGGACAAGACCCTCATCGGTACGGAAGTCGATACTGAGGTCATGAATATTCAGCAAACTGCTGGTATTGGATGATAGCGTTGTCATTATTTGTTCCGCTCCGAATAGGGGTCTGCTGCATCACGCAAGGCGTCTCCGACGAAGACGAAGGCCATAATCAGTGCCACAAAGACCAGTACCGGGAAGTACTGCCAGACCATGTTCTGTTGAATGTCCGGGTCCTGGGCCTTCTGCAGCAGCACACCAAGGCTGTTGACCGGTTCGGTCAGACCGAGCCCCAGGAAGCTGAGACTGGTCTCCGCCAGGATCACATAGGGGAAGTTGATCAGGGTGTCGACAATGATGTAGCTGGTAAAGCTGGGCACCAGGTGCCGCCAGATCACCCGCCAGGTGTTGGAACCGCACAGCTTGGCTGCCAGCACATAGTCCTGATTGCGCTCGGTCAGAATATGGGTGCGCAAACGCCGTCCCAGGGCGGCAAAATCGAGTGCACCAATCACCACCGCAATCGCGAAGTAACGCTCTGTGGGCGTCAGCTCAAGCTCCGCCAGCATTACTGCACAGGCCAGATAGATCGGAATCTGGGGGATCACCCGCACCGCTTCAGTAATGCTCATCAGCACCGCATCTACCTTCCCACCAAAGTAACCACTCACTCCGCCAACCAACAGTGAGGCAAACAGCTTCACGACCAAGGCAACGATAGCGATACTGATGGTGACCCAGATGGCGTGCAAGGTGCGGCTGAATATATCCTTGCCATCCTCATCGGTACCCATCAGATGAATCTGCCCGGACTCAACCCCAAACAGGTGACGGTCCCAACGAATATCCAGATCCAGCCCCCCGAAGCTTAGATCGATCAAGCTATACTCGGCGCCCCGCACAAAGAACTGCAGGTAGCGGCGCTGGTCCCGGTGGATCTCATATTTGTTCTGTTGCGAAGCATTCAAGGCGCCACTGGCGGTGAGGGCATCGAGGGCCGCCAGCCCTCCGCCACCTCCCAGAGCACTGAGATCGATCTTCGTTTCGGGTTTGGCGTAGGTGTAGGTGAACGGGCGCCAGGAGAAACCGTTCTCATCCCAAAACTTCACCACCTGGGGCGCACCTCGGCGGTAATCGGGATCTGCGCCCCGCACCGACGGCTCTACCGGTGAGAAGAAGGGTGCAAACAGCCCCAGCATCACCAGCGAAAACAGCACCCAAGCGGCGATCACACCGCTGGTCTTGCGGGCAAAGCGGGCACGAATCAGAGCAAACTGCCCGGCCGTGTAGTAGGACTCTTCGGATTTCTCTTTTTGGCCAAACCCGAGACGGGCGATTAAGCTGGTCATCTTAATGGCCTCCAGTACCAAGCACACTCTTGCGTACCCGCGGATCGATCGCCGCCAGTACCACGTCAGTGATGAAGTTCATGCTGATGACCACCAGCGCCACCAGAAACAGAATACCGGCAGCCAACTCCTGGTCGTTGGTCATCGCCAAGGCTTCAATTAGCAGCGCGGCAGCATCGGTCAAACCAATAACCACGGCGACAATGGGCAGGTCGTTGAACACGCGTTGGAAATCAAATCCGACACTGTTAAACAGGGGGCTAATAGAGTGACGAACCGGATAACGGGCCCAGAGAGCAACACCATGTACACCGCGCGCTTTGGCGGCTTCAACGTAGAGTTTATTGGACTCATCAACCACCAGCGCACGCACGGTCTGTAGCTGGAGAGCGGTGGCGGCCCAACCGATAACGAAGATCGGTAACCAGATATGGCCAAGAAAATCGATCAGTTTACCGGTCTGGAAACTACCGTCTAAAAACCAAGGCTCGCCCTTCCAGGCTTCAGAGAAGAGCCCGGTAGGCGTGGCTTCACCGGCAAAGACATAGAGCAGAATAATGGTCAACGCCAACAGGAAGTTGGGCAGCGCCAACCCCAGGTAGCTGACCATCCTTAATAGTAAATCGAGCAGTTTATTGGCGATCAACCCGAGCGAGTTGATGCCGCGTTGAGCCGCACTATGCTGGGGATTACGATCCAGCCAAGGTTTGTTCAATGCATAGGCCGACAGAAT
>JAKSCN010000225.1 GCA_022360595.1 Chromatiales bacterium | reverse complement strand
AACCGATCCAACCGATCCAACCGATCCAACCGATCCAACCGATCCAGTCGATCCAGTCGATCCAGTCGATCCAGTCGATCCGGTTGATCCGGTTGATCCGGTTGATCCGGTTGATCCCGGCAATATTCCCGTCTTCGATTCAGGTGCCACATACGCGCTGGGTGACTTGGTTTTCAATGCTGGTGGTGTTTATCGTTGTAAGGTTCCCGGATGGTGTTCTGCCAATTCTGCTGGTGATACGTCATGGGCCTACGCACCGGGAACCGGTTTGTACTGGTCTTTAGCTTGGGAGTGGGTTGAAGATACTGCTGACCCAACTGACCCAACTGACCCAACTGACCCAACTGACCCAGTTGATCCAGTTGATCCAGTTGGTATTCCAGCCTTTGATTCGACTGCTGCTTATGCATTGGGTGATCTGGTCTCCAACGCAGGTGGTATATATCGTTGTAAGGTCCCGGGATGGTGTTCTGCCAATTTTTCCGGTGATACTTCCTGGGCCTATGCACCTGGCACCGGTGTGTACTGGTCATTAGCCTGGGAGTTGGTCGAAGATATTGTTGACCCAGTTGACCCAGTTGACCCAGTTGACCCAGTTGACCCAGTTGACCCAGTTGATCCGTCCAACCCTCCTCAGGATCACGATAAGGTGGTGGCAAGCTATTTTGTCGAGTGGGGTGTATATGACCGTAACTACCATGTAGCGGATATGCCTGCCGATAAAATGACCCATGTCCTCTATGGGTTCATTCCTGTCTGCGGTCCTAATGTCTCTTTACAGCAAGCCAATCCGTCGGGTTACTCTGCCTTGCAACAGCAGTGTGCGGGAAAACCTGATTATACCGTTGTGGTGCACGATAGGTTTGCCGCGCTGGAGAAAAGCTATCCCGGTGATAAATGGGATGACCCAATCAAAGGGAACTTTGGTCAGTTGATTAAGATGAAACAGTCTTATCCTGACATTAAAGTGTTGCCCTCTATTGGGGGCTGGACTTTGTCAGATCCATTTTTTTACCTGGCAAGTGATTCGGCAAAGCGCGCGACCTTTGTTGCGTCAGTTAAAGCGTTCCTGCAGACCTACACTTTCTTCGATGGTGTGGATATTGATTGGGAATATCCCGGTGGCGGTGGCGCCAATCCCGCGTTGGGTTCTAGTAGCGACCGTGAAGGCTACGTGTTGGTTATGCGTGATCTGCGTAACATGCTCGACGAACTGGAGGCGGAAACGGGCCGCACCTATGAACTCACCAGTGCTGTCGGCGCCGCACCTGCCAAAATTGACAGTGTCAATTATGCGGAAGCGCAACAGTATATGGATTACGTTTTTGCCATGACCTATGACTTTTACGGTACATGGAGTACGGAGTTGGGTCATCATGCAGCGTTGTATGACTCCGTATATCAGAAGCACAGTGGCTTTAGTGGTTATGAAACCTTGAGTAATCTGATGACCGCCGGCGTACCTGCCAGCAAACTGGTTCTCGGTGCCGCCTTCTATGGCCGTGGTTGGGGTGATGTGCAAGGTGGTGGCATGGCTGGTGTCGGGTCTATTTCAAACAGTTATCCCTACGGTGTGAGCCGTGTGCAGGGGACCTGGGAAGCCGGTGTGCTGGACTATGCCGATATTGAAGCGAACTACATGGGTGGCCCCAATGGCCAGGGCATCAACGGTTTCACCTATTACTATGATGAAACTGCTGAGGCGCCATACCTGTGGAACGCCAATACACGTGAGTTGATCACCTTTGATGATGCACGCTCTGTTGAAGCAAAAGCCAGATACGTTTCTGATAATGGTTTTGCGGGTGTGTTTTCCTGGGAGATCGATGCGGATAGTGGCACGCTCATCAATGCGATTCACCGGGGTTTTCAACAGTAGGAGGAGGATAAATAGAAAGGTGCTCGATGAGCGCCTTTCAGGCTACGGACAAAGTCCTCGCTATTGAGCGGGGACTTTTTTATTTGGGGGCTGTTAACCGGCCTCAGGCCAGAGACAGCAAACCCCGGTAAAAACCGGGGTCTGTCAGTGATTGGAGCGCTCCGTGTGGAGCGCTTTTTTTAGTACTTCAGTTATTGCGCTGAGGCGTTGACCTCCGCATCGGCATTGTCGAGACCGAGCTTGTAGCCCAGGCTGACATGGTGGAAACGGGTGTCACTGAAGTCATCGTGGATGGCAAAGCCAAAGTTGTAGAGCTTGCCGGCTTCAACGCTGATGTCGCCGGCTTTGTCGGATTTCAGCTTACGCTTCATCACGACTACCCAGTTGCCGTCTTCATTGCTGGCGTTGACTTCAAAGCCTTGGCCACCGCTCATGTAACGCTGGTCGAGGATATAACCGTCTTCGGTTTCACCCTTGCCCGATTTGTAGCGCAGCAGATCCATGAACTGATTGGCGGCGAGGGCGGCTTTCACTTCCTCTTCGCTCTTCAGCTTGTCCCAACCGCCGCGCTTCTTACCGCGACGGCCTTTCACCTCAACCTTGCTACGGCTCTCTTTCAGGTATTTGGTGATGCCGTTGCTCAGATCCAGGCGTTTGGCCGCCTCGCTACTGGCGATAGCGTCGTCAGCCGGGGCGTGCGGCATGGAGCGGGCGTCGTGGTGACAGGACTGCCAGCAGCCGGAGCGATCCGCGAACTCAACATCGTCAGTTGAGAGCATCAGTGCCAGCTTCATGGGGTTCTCCGGGTCCATCTTGCCGCCGTCGACAAATGGCACCGGAGCGTGTTCACCCTCAGGCCAGGTAAAGCGCAGGTAGAGGTTCTCGCCATCGTGGGTTGAATCAACGGTGACCGGGATGGCTGCGCGTTTACCTTCAATCGGGGTGGACTCGGCCTTGGAGCCGGAGACCATCTTCTGCCCCATATCGGCGGCCTCTTTATCGTGACAGGTGACACAGCGGTCGCCACCTTTCAGAAGCGGACGGGCGCCACCGTGGTCCTTACCGGTCATGACCCACTCCATGGAGGTCTCGCCAGGGTAGAAGAGGGTGATCTCACGGGAGCTGGCTTTGCTCCAGTCGACATCGATGCTGGCTCCTGAGCTGGCCGGAGCGCTTGTTGATGCGCTGGCTGCCGGTGTTGCAGCGACCGCGGGCGCCGCCTGGGCTTCACGCTTCACTGCGTTGATCTCAGCAGCATCGTTGTCGAGGCCCAGTTTGTAGCCGAGGCTGACATGGTGATAGCGGGCATCGGTGAAGTCATCGTGAATGGCAAAACCGAAGTTGTAGAGCTTGCCGGCCTCGATGTTGGTGTCGCCGGGTTTGTCGGATTTCAGCTTGCGCTGCATGACCACAACCCAACGGCCGCCTTCCTCTTTCGCGTCTACCTGGAAGCCTTGGCCACCGCTCATGTAACGCTGATCGAGAATGTAACCGTCTTCGGTTTCACCTTTGCCGGATTTGTAGCGCAGCAGATCCATGAACTGATTGGCGGCGAGGGCGGCGTTTACCTCCTCTTCGCTCTTCAGCTTGTCCCAGCCACCGCGTTTCTTGCCGCGACGGCCTTTCACCTCGACCTTGCTACGGCTCTCTTTCAGGTATTTGGTAATACCTTTGCTGAGATCCAGGCGCTTGGCGGCATCGCTGCCTGCCAGTGCATCATCAGCCGGGGTGTGAGGCATGGTTTTGGCATCGTGATGGCAGGACTGCCAGCAACCGGAACGGTCCGCATACTCAACATCATCCGTGGAGAGCATGAGTGCCAGTTTCATCGGGTTTTCTGGGTCCATTTTACCGCCGTCTACGAATGGAACAGGTACGTGGTCCGTGCTGTCCCATTCGAAGCGGATGTAGAGGTTGGTGTCATCGTGAGCCGCCTGTACGCTGACAGGAATAGCGGCACGCTTACCTTCGATCGGGGTGGACTCGGCTTTGGAGCCGGAGACCATTTTCTGGCCCATATCGGCGGTCTCTTTATCGTGACAGATCACACAGCGGTCGCCACCTTTCAGGAAGGGGCGGGCGCCGCCATGATCTTTACCGGTCATGACCCACTCCATGGAGGTCTCGCCAGGATAGAAGATGGTGATTTCACGAGAAGGTACGTCGCCCCAGTCGATACCAAAACCGCTGGCAGCGGCGCCACCAGTGGCAGCAGCGACTGCGGCTGCATTGCCTTCCATCTGAGCTTTGTAAGTAGCGAGTGCTTCTTCGACTGCTTTTTGAGTACGTGCTTTTTCAGCTTCTTTGGCTGCGATTTTCGCTTTGCGAGCCTTGTCTTTTTCAGCCTTTTCTTTGGCATCTGCTTCGGCTTCTTTTGCCTCTACGCGTGCCAAACCGTCCAGATACATTTGCGGTACTTCACGCACATATTCTGGATTTGGTGCTTCCAGCTCTTCCAGTTCTTCATCGGTCAGCATATTGCGAACGTCTTTATGCGCGATGCCTTTGTGACAATCGATACAGGTCTGGCCTGTTTTGAAGGCGTTCAAGTGTTGCTTGCGAGCGCGTGGTTTTTGGAACTCCGGATTCATCGATTCGAAGTTGTGGCAGTTACGGCACTCGCGGGAATCGGTCTTTTTCATCGCATTCCAGACCCGCTTGGCCATGGTCAGGCGATGTTCGTCAAACTTCTCTGGCGTATCCACGGTGCCCAAGATTTTGTGGTACACCTCGTTGCTGGCTTGAATCTTTCGAACCATTTTGTGGATCCAGGGATCCGGTACATGGCAATCCGGACAGGTTGCTCTGACACCTGTACGGTTTGAGTGGTGGATGGTGGGTTTGTACTCTTCGTATACATTCTCCTCCATTTCATGACAACTTATGCAGAAATCCATTGTATTAGTGGCTTCCATCGCGGTATTGAAACCGCCCCAGAAGATAATACCCACAATGAAAAAGAGGATCGCGCCACCAATTGTGGTACCCAGAATAAAGCGCCGCGACATTAACCCCGGTTTTTTGAAAGTTAGTTCCGCCATTTCTAAAAAGCCTTGATCCGGACTAAAGATAGTAGGTTATGGTGCTACCCGGTCTCAGAACCTTAGTTGGTTATTGAAACCGATGCCACGTCCTTGTCGATCGAAATACATCAATCATAGTTTTTCTAGCATAAAAAAGCGGGCATGAAAGGACTCCATGCCCGCTTTTATCAGTTCACGTCAGAACCTGTTATCAGGTTACGTGGTTTACACGGTTGTAGACGTTGAACTTACCGGTAGGAGCGAACAAGCCTTTGACACGAGCTTTCTCTTCGAGAGTCTTCGCATCGTAGATGATGATCTCACCATTTGGCTCTTTACTGTCCTTACGGTTCCAGACAGATACCCAAACTTCAGAGCCGTCGTTGTTGAACTCCATGTGAACCGCGGCGTAGCCGGCTTTGTCGGTCAACTGGATGGTTTTCACAATCTCACGGGTCTCTTTGGAGATGACCTGTACAGACTGCTGAATTTCTGGCTCAGGATGCTTGGTCTGGTCAGCCCAGTAGTAGTCGCTCTTCGGATGGGTGCGGATGAACACGCCAGGACCGTCGGTTTCTACTTCATAGCAGACTTTCCAGGCTTGGTCTTTGCGACCGGCTGGGTCGTTGCCCCAAACGGTAACTTTACCTACACCCAGGTGAGTGGTGCCGCCGACAGGACCACACTTGGGATCGATCCAGTTAGCACCAGGACCGGGGTGAGGAAGCTTGTCGGTGTCGATCTTGGCTTCCAGTTTCTCTGTTTTGGTATCAACAACGATCATCTGGTTGGATGCGTTGGCAGCGATCTGGAAGTAACGACCGGTTGGATCATAGAAACCATCATGGAGGTACTTGGAAGTATCCATTTTGGTGATCTTCAGGTTGTCGATATCATCGTAGTGAACCTGCCACATCTGACCCAGTTCCTTCATGGAAACCAGCCAGCTGGCTTCGTTCGGAGTGTCATAGATAGCAGCAACACGAGACTCGTTGACGTACTCACCGTCAACGTTAACACCACGAGCGGAAACCACTTTCAGCGGCTCCATGGTCATGGCGTCTGCGATTACGAAGTGAGGAGGCCAGTAACCGCCACCAACCACGTATTTACCGTCACCGGATACGGCAACATCACGTGCGTCATAGGCGATCTGTACTTCAGCAACCTTCATCTTGTCCGGGGTCTGCCAGAGGTCGATTTTGGTCAGCTTGCCGTCACGGCCCTGGGTGTACCAGAAACGACCGGCGTCTTTGGCTTTCAGAGTTTTGTGATGCTCGGCGGCTTTCAGTACGTGTACGGCGTAGCCGGTAGGAACGTGAGCAACGACTTCTTTGGTGTCACCGTCGATGATAGCAACCTTACCGACATCACGCTCGATAACCAGGAAGAAGTTTTCCCAATTACGGCCGTGCAGAGGCTTGGTTGGATAGTCTTTAGGCTCAACAAAGGTTTTCCAACGCTCTTTCATCAGCGCCAGGCTCATTTCAGGTGGAATAGGTGCTTCCATCTGAATGTAGGTAGCCATTTTTTTGATTTCATCTTTGGTCATGATGTCATCAAAGTTGTTCATACCACCTTCAGTACCGAAAGTGATAATCTTTTCCAGACGCTCCTGGCCTAGCTTCTTCGTGTTCTTGGGCTCGAGGCTTTTACCTGTGGCGCCTTTACGCAGTGTGCCGTGGCAACCAGCACAGCGCTGGAAATAGACAGTTTTGGCTGCTTCAAAGTCTGCTTCAGAGAGCGTAGGCTCAGCAGCCGTTACAGTAGATGAGATGCCAGTTGCGGCAATACCTACGGCCAAGCTTATCGCTGATAGACCGAATTTCATTTTCTTCATTGACTCAATCCCCATCGCATAGTCATTGTGAGTGAGTGTGTTAGGCAGTAGCGTCAGAGGTCTGCATTTACCCGCTGCATAAGGTCTTACAGTTTATGGAAATTATCTTTGACTTTGGTCAAGAGAGTGAACTGGAACAGAAACTGGGGCTTTATTTGTTTGATAAATGTCACTGTATCTCTTTGAAAACACTATCTTCGGCCCACTTGGCGCAATGGGGCAGGGTGGTTTTGCCCGGTATTGTGAAAATTTGTGAATGGGGGGATCAGTAAACACTTACGGTTCGGTGATTAGTGGCATTGCTTTGTGATATAAAATTTTTAAATGATTGAATGTCGCTGTTCCCGTATGACAATGCGGGTCTGTTTTGATCTAATACCAACCCGACAATAACAAGTTCGTTTTATATTATTGGTGGGCGTGATATGGCGAAGCAGACGTTTAACATCTTTGTGGCAGTAACCATTGGTTTATTGGTTGTTGCAATCGGTTTGAGTTTTCTGTTTGGGCTGGACAATCCGGTCTCCTGGGTATTGATCGCCATTGTGGTGCTGATACCCCTTATCTATAAAAAATTCTCCGAAGATAAACAGTTGGTCTGGAAGGAGAGTTACAGTGTCGGTGTGAAGGCGCTGGATGATGACCACAAAAAATTGATTGAACTGCTGAACCAGTTCCGAGTGGCCTACACCTATCACACCAGCGAGGAGTTCGAGAAGCAGGCGCTGAAAGACCTGATTGATTACACCAAGTACCATTTCGAGAAAGAGGAAAACCTGATGGCCCAGGCGGGTTATCCGGACCTGGAGGATCACAAAGCCCAGCACCGGGTGATGATTGAGCAGGTTGAGATTTTTTTAGAGGACTATGGATGCCGCGGACACGAATCCCTGGAAGGTGTTGCCGCCTATCTTGAGGGCTGGTTGATTAATCATATCAACGGCACCGACAAGCAGTACGGCCCCTATCTGAACAAGCAGAATATCGTCTGATTTATACTCATAAATAAGTACCTATTCGTAGGTATATTGCAATAGTGCAATATTGCTGCAAACTCGCGCATCGCAATGAACCTTTGATTGGATAGGTAATTGCATTATTATCTGGGTATGAGGATTTGATATAAATCAAATTCCTAATTTGTGTCATTTATAGCAGAGGCTGCACTTCATGACTCCTGACCGGCGTCTTGTCGATTCAATTGACTTGCAGAGTACATATCTTTTCTCTCAGCTCAGTGAAGAGCAGCTTGCCCGTGTGAAGAAATACAGCAGTGGCATGCGTGTCGATGATGGAGAGGTGCTGTTTGAAGTGGGGGATAAGGCTTCCCGCTTCTTTCTGGTACTGGAGGGGCAGATTAAACTGTCGCGTCTTTCACTCAACGGTAACGAAAAGGTTATCGAGGTGGTGTCGCCCGGGCACACATTTGCCGAGGCGCTGATGTTTCTTGAGAAACCCAGCTATCCGGTGCGTTGCGTGGCGCTTGGTAAGGCGGCGCTGATCGCCTTCGAGAATGAGCAGTTTCTGCAGTTGTTACACGAGTCAACCGAGACCTGCTTCCGGGTGATGGGCGATATGAGCCTGCGACTCCGCCATCTGATTAAAGAGATCGATGACCTGACCCTGCAGAGCGCGACCGGCCGGGTCGCCGGCTATCTCTGCGGTATGTTGATCTTCAAGGGGCAGGAGCGCTTTAATCTGGAAACGCCTAAAGGGGTGTTGGCTTCACGTCTATCGGTCAAGCCCGAGACCTTCTCACGTATTCTACACGGCTTTATTGATCAGGGCCTGGTGCGGGTGAAAGGTGGCCATATTGAGGTATTGAACGCGGACGGACTGCGCAAGCATGCGGAGTCGGCAGGTATCTGCGGCCAGACACTTAGCCCCGGTGGTAAGAGTGGCCTCGAGGTCAAGCTGGACGGATAAACCCCGTCCTTGGGGTTGTTAATACTCATCTGATTGCCACTGGTTTGATCGCCACGGGTGATCAAATGAGTGGGAAGAGACGGTAGGGAGCCTCAGTCGTCCACAATGGAGAGATAGGCAAAGATATCCCGTATCTCTTCATCGCTGAAATCATCCAAGAGCTCCTCTTCGGGGGCATCCTCATCATGAATGCGGATCTTGTTGCGTAGTTTTTTGACCTGGCGCCAGAGGTAGTTGGTGTACTGGCCAGCGATCATCGGCACCCCTTTTTTGTGATCACCCCAACCCTCCTTGCCGTGGCAGCTATCGCACTCCTTATTGTAGAGCTTTCTGCCTTTCTCGATGTCGCCCTCGGCGCGAGGGATCTGCATCAGTTTTTTTGACTCCAGCAGGCGTGCGTAGGCGTCAAACCCCGGTGCGTTCTCATCTGCGGGGGGGAGTTTGGTTTTTAGTTTTATTTCAGCAAGATAGCGTGAAACGTCAAGAATGTCCTCATCCGGCATCTGGCGTTCATCGATATATTCCACCATAGCCAGGTTGGGACGTTTTCTCTGACGAAACAGGTGCAGTTGTTTGGCGGTGAATTCAATGGGTTGTCCGGCCAGGCGGGGGTACTCTCCCTCCTTACCACCTTGCCCATACTCGCCATGACAGCCTGCGCATAGCTCGTTGATCTCTT
Organism: Chromatiales bacterium; assembly: GCA_022360595.1. GTDB lineage: Bacteria > Pseudomonadota > Gammaproteobacteria > Chromatiales > Chromatiaceae > BM503. Next base: position 2,911 of record JAKSCN010000225.1, on the reverse strand, counting down.
CGCCGTTATAGGGGTCGTATTCGTAAGCAAATACCGCTGAGAGCGGGAGTGACAGTATAAGAGAAAACAGGGATTTGTATAGCAGAGGTCTATTCATCGTATGGTTAATCTGAGTGTTGTGTTTGTTGAAGTGTGGCATTTAACGACCAGCCATTATATTCGTCTTTGATTTTTATCAGATAATCCCTTCAGTTTTTATCAAAGCTGCCGCATATACTTTTATGTGTCTGTTTTTGTAGCTTAATTGGGCGCAATAGTGGAAGTAGTAAGTAGCAATAAGAATACCAAAAAATGGATAGTTGATATTTGTCAGCGTAATTATTTGTGGGTATTGAGGGGAACTGCGTGAAATCCCTCAATTGTGCGCTATATTCCTCATCGTGCTTGATGCAAATCAAGGTGTATATATCCATATTTCTTCAAACTAGAAGAGTGCAATACTCATTCACTCAGGCAAGGCTATTTGCTTGGCATTCGTATTGAACTTTAGGAGTCCTGATGAAAATGTTCAAAACAAAAACCACGTCGCTGCTGATAGGGTTGACGCTCGGTCTCGGCGCAGCTTCAAGCGCGTACTCTCAAGAGTCGCTTGAGGATGTAATGAAGGCCAGAGGGCTGACGCAGAAAGACCTGTTGGCTGCTGCTAAAACCTACACGCCTACTGGCGGCCGTGATGAATACCTGGCATTTAGCTCTGGGGGGCAGAGTGGCCATGTCATCGTGTACGGTATTCCGTCCATGCGTATTCTTAAATACATCGGTGTGTTCACGCCTGAACCATGGCAGGGTTATGGCTTTGATGACGAGTCCAAGGCTGTTCTGGCTCAGGGTCGCATCAATGGTAAGGACATTGTCTACGGTGATACCCATCATCCCGCTTTCTCAGAGAAAGAAGGGGATTATGATGGCCGTTACCTGTTCATCAATGACAAAGCCAATCCCCGTTTGGCTGTAATCGATCTGCACGATTTTGAAACCAAGCAGATCGTTGTTAACCCTTTCTTCAAGTCTGATCACGGTGGTGCATTTGTTACGCCAAACACTGAATACGTGATGGAAGCATCTCAGTATGCCGCACCTTATTCAGATGAGTTCGTTCCTCTGGAAGAGTTCAATAGCAAATACCGTGGTGGTGTGACTTATTGGAAATTCGATGATAAGAAGGGTCGTCTGAATCCTGATGAGTCTTTTACTTTCGAACTGCCTCCTTATAGTCAGGATTTGTCTGACGCCGGTAAGAACGCTTCATACGGTTGGGGTTTCACCAACTCTTTCTGTTCTGAGCGTTATGTAGGTGGTATCGAGCGTGGTCGTCCTCCTTTCGAGGCCGGTTGTTCGCAGAAAGATACCGATTTTCTACACGTCACCAACTGGAAAAAAGCCGCCGAGTTGGTTGCCGCGGGTAAAGTCAAAAAAGTTAACGACGCTTACCTGATCACTATGGATCAGGCCGTTAAAGAGGGTCTGCTCTATCTGATTCCAGAGCCAAAGAGCCCACACGGTGTTGACGTTAGCCCGAAAGGTGATCACATCATCGTATCCGGTAAATTGGATAGCCACGCTTGGGTATATAGCTGGGCGAAAATTCAGGACGCTATCAAAAACCAGAAATTTGAAGCGAAAGACCCCTATGGTATTCCAATCATTAGCCTGAAAGATGCCCTGCATAAACAGGTTCAGGTTGGTTTGGGGCCGTTGCATACTCAGTATGACGCCAAAGAGTGTGTGGTCTACACCTCCATCTACGTAGACTCCATGGTTACCAAGTGGGACTACTGTGAAGGTAAGGTGCTGGATCAGCTAAATATCCACTACAACATTGGTCACTTGTTAACAATGGAGGGTGATTCCGTATCTCCAGACGGTAAGTACCTGGTCTCCTTGAACAAGCTGTCTATCGACCGTTTCAACCCGGTTGGTCCTCTGCATCCTCAGAACCATCAGCTGATCGATATCAGCGGCGAAAAAATGCAGCTGCTGTACGATATGCCTCTGCCTTTGGGTGAGCCCCACTATGTGGTTGCCATCAAAGCTGACAAGCTGAAACCTGCGGTACGCTACAAATCCGGTTGGGACAGCCGTACGGATAAGAAACATCCTTACAAAACACGCGCTGGTCGTGAAAAAGTTGTCCGTGAAGGTAACCGCGTACACGTCTACGGTACCGTTATTCGTTCGCACATCACACCTGAAATCATCGAAGTTGAAGAGGGTGATGAGGTTTCAATCCACTTGACCAACCTCGAGCGTGCACAAGACGAGGTACACGGTTTCGCCATGTACGGTCAGAACGTCCAGCTCTCTATCGAGCCCGGTAAAACTGCAAGTACCACGTTCGTCGCGGATAAAGCTGGTGTATATCCTTACTACTGTACTGAGTTCTGCTCTGCACTCCATCTGGAAATGCAAGGTTACCTGCTGGTTAAACCAAAAGGTTACAAAGCTAAAGCCACTGATATGCAGGAAGGCCAGCAGTACACCAAAGCTGACTATGACAAGCAGGTTAAGACTAACGTCGAAACCCAAGCTGTTATCGACTCAGTGGTTGCGTTCATCACTAGCCATAACTACAAAGACTTCAAAACAGTCGTAGATCTGGTTACTGACGCTACCGACCAGCTTGGCTTCGCTGAAGAAGCGAAGAAGAAAGCCGAAGATTTTGCAGCCAAAGGCGACTACCAGAATGCAACACTCTGGGCCGGCCAATGGTGGCAATATCAGGTTAAGACCGCTGACCTCGGTCTGCGTGCCAAGACCTTCTTGGAAGAGAATGGCGCGAAGAAGATTAAATAACTTCTCTGGGAGTTAGTAATCTGAAGAGGGAGAGGGGGCTTATGCCCCCTCTTTCTGTGAAAAAAGGTCATTACCATTAGTAAAACGAGGAAATGATGATGAAGTTGAAGGTCTCTTT
>JAKSCN010000229.1 GCA_022360595.1 Chromatiales bacterium | reverse complement strand
CAATACCCCATCAAAGAAAAAATCCATGTAAGAATAATCAGGAGCAAAAGCACCAGTACTGCAGGTAGATATCCACCAAACATCCGCTCACTGGCAGATTTTCGGTCTTCAGTATCCTGAATAAGCATATCAAGCTCAGCAGGCAGATCTTCCCGTTTCTCTTTTTTATCAAGACCGTAGTCACCACCTGAAAGGGATGAATCAATGGCCATCTTTAGATTGTCACGTACAGCCTCATTGGAAGGATCAATCTTAAGGGCACGGTGGAACACCTCTCTGGCCTGCTTCCACTCTTTGCGCCCTATGTGGATACGACCCAGGTCATTCAGATATTGCAGATTGTCAGGCTCCTCGTTCAGCACGATGTCGATATGCTTTAGCGCAACGTCCCACTCTTGTAGTTCAATGCTGATCGATGCAATGACACTGTGAGTGGTGACACTCTCTGGGTCGAGTTCCAGCAGTTGGCGAGCTGTATCTTTAGCTTGTCTGATCAGGCCGGACTGCATCTGCGCTGATGCAAGCCTTTCAAGCAAGGGAGGTGATTCAGGGTCAAGGGATACAGCATGTTCCGCTGTTTCAAGCTCACCAGCAAAGTTTTTATTGGCATACAGAGCCAAACTCAGAATGTAATACCCTGGCGCCCATTGAGGGGCCAGCTCAATAATACGGGAGGCAGCCTTCAGTGCCTCTTCGGTGTTATCCATCCCCAAATGGCAACGGGTCAGACAATAGTGATTGTAGGGATCTTCAGGTTCTGAAGCTATGGCATGAAGGCACTCCGTTAGCGCCTCCGGGTAACGCCGCAGTTCCAGCAAAGCGTCTGCACGTTCTTGGTGGGCAGATGAGAACAAGGCACTTCCTGTTATAACGTTTAGAGCTTATGGGCACGGATGTACTCTAACAGCTCATCGTATGCGCCACTCTCGTTGGCAAACATGGCGTAGTTACGAGCAGTTTCAAACCAACTGTAAGTACTGGGGCGCAGGTCCTTTAATGGTTTATCGAAATCCCGGTTGACCAGAGGCCGCACATTGCCACTCTCTATACAAGACTCCAGTACATACTCGACGGCACTCTCAACCAGATGTTTAAGATCAGCACCGGAAAATCCTTTGGTGCGCCCTGCCAACTGCGCTATATCGATATCTTCGGTCGGGCGCTTAGCAAGGAGTGACTGCAGGATATATGACCTCGCCTGCTGGTCCGGTGGGAAAACGGCAACGGTTCGATCAAATCGCCCGGGACGCTTTAATGCGGCGTCCACATCCCACGGATGGTTGGTTGCGCCTATTATGAAGAGATTTTTATTATCGGTGTTGATGCTATCCATCTCTGACAGCAGTTGATTAACGACACTGCGCATGCCGGAGTTTCGCAATTGACTGCGTTTTTGCCCCAGGGCGTCCAGTTCGTCAAAAAACAGGATTGCGGGACGTTTACGACGCGCCTCCTCAAACAGCTCATGCAAGCGCCTCTCACTCTCACCAATATACATATCGAGTACATCCGATAACCCAATACTTAAAAAGTTGGCTCTGAGTTCACCCGCCAGGGCGCGTGCGATAAAGGTCTTCCCGCACCCTGGTGGTCCGTACAGCAGCAACCCGCCACCCACATCCTTACCATAGGTGGCCATTAGCTCTGGGTTGCTGAGAGGCCCAAGGAATGAGAGGTGCAACCGCCGCTTCACCGACTCCATGCCGCCCACATCGGCAAGGGTTATTTCAGGTTCACTGCTCTCTTCAGCAAGATGATCCACTTCAGTACCGCCAACCACCCGTAGATTGGGCACAACTGCTGAGGACTTTGTCTGTTGATTAGCTGATACGACATGACTATTGGTTTCCACCGACTCTTGCCCAAGCGAGACCAATAACTGGTTGTAGGCGGCGCTCATTGCGCTGTTGCCCAATTTTTCCGCGCACTGCCGGGCGCCTCTGAGCGCGGTAACATTGGCAGGTTCTTGCACGAGCATTTGCTGATACAGTGGTAAGGCGTCCTCATCCCTTTCATCCTCACACAGCAGTTGCGCAAGATGGGCGAGAAGCCCTATATCCTCAGGGGAGGCCTGCAGTGCAACCTCCAGCGCGGCAATAACCGAATCATTCTTTGACATCAGTTAACCTCTCTCATTTTTTATTCTTTACTTAATCTTTATTCCATCAAAGCTAAATGATCTTGAGCGAATCTTAATCCCAACAGCCATCAGCCGCAGAGAAGGGGCTTATGCATGGTGACTAAGAGAGCAGTTGACTGTATTCAGCGCTTTTCGAGCCAAGAGTTTAGGGTGGTTGAGTGGTGAGCATATGAATTGAATTTTGGCATCGACACGTCCCCTTGTGTTTTTGCCAGTGTATCAAATTGATAATCGGATAGGGATATCTCTGCAACTTCCGCAGCTCCTTGGCTGTCTCTCCCCCCTTCACCTCTCAAACCTGATCACGAACTTCCAGCGTCTACCTGGTAACATAGGAAGAAACCTCCTAACGACAAGTGGTGAAAGAGAACCGCGGATTTAGCACCGCTCGTCACCCGGGTCTGTTAACACTAAATTGATTGTCACTGCTGAT
>JAKSCN010000122.1 GCA_022360595.1 Chromatiales bacterium | reverse complement strand
TGAGAGAGCCTCGCCTTCTGTGGGCTCGATTTCGGGTACATTCTCATCCAGTTGAAAAGGAATTTCGTTATCCTCTTCTGCATCCGTAGCAAGTGGTTCCTCCGGCCAGTGGGGTTCCTGGGTGTCGTCACTCTGTTTGCCGGTCTGGTCAGTGAGTTCCTCGATAGTGATGCGTTTATCGCTGCTGCCGATGTCGATGAAGACATCCGTTAGCTCTTCATCCTCATCGATGACCTCCAGGCTCTGGGGCGTGATCTGCTCGAGATCATCCGCCAACTCATCCGGGCTGTTGTCGATGGTGTCAGTGGGTGAAGAATCACTAGTGACGAGTGCTGACGGCTCGTTGATGGGCCAATCGCTGTCCACCATATCGTCGAGGATGACGGTTTGCGCAAGCGGCCCAGGCTCTTCCGGATCATGCTCTTCCGGACCAGGCTCTTCCAGCATGGGCAGTTCAAAATCGCTGTCCTCGTCAATATCGAAAGAGTCGAGTAGATCCTGTTGTCGGCCGGAAGGTGGTGGCGTGCTATCCGGCTCATCGACCGTGTGCGCTCTCTTTTCCAGTTTGGCCAGATAGTCACTGAAGCTGGTGTCCAGTGTCTGGTCGTGAGGCGGTGATGCCGGGTCAGTGCTGCTGGATTGTGGGGATGTCTCCTGTTGGAGATCGTTGCCCGGTGTATAGTCCAGTTCCGAGAGCAGATCTGGCACATCCAGGGGGAATCTGCTGTCGGGTGTGGCCGTCGGGGTTTCATGCTCTCCGCCCGGCTGGCTCGCAAAGGGGGGCGGTCCACTGTCGATATCTGTGCTGTCAACGAAACGCGATTCAGGCCAACTGGTGGTCTCCTCGGCGTTGTCCGCGAACTGATCCAGGGCATTGAAGACCTGATTGCACTGGCTGCATCGTGCTTTTCCCTGGGCAACGCGCAACTGCTCGGCGTTGATCCGAAAGGTGGTCTGGCAGTTGGGGCATTGGGTAAACAAGTGTTCAGGCCGTTAGCTGATATCCGATGGGAAGGATATTACCAGATCACGGGCGGCAGTTGGCAAGGGGCTGTTACTGGTCAAGACGACAGACGCTGCCCGGCTATTAGCATCCACTCTTCCAGACGCTCGGTTTGCAATATTTTGAAATCGCCCTGGTAGGCGTTGAGCACATCGAGAGTCTGATTGTGCAAAATGCCGGAGAGGGCAATCTCTCCACCTGGTTTAGTGAGTGAAGCGAGCAGCGGCTCCAGGTCGACCAGCGTGCTGGCCAGAATGTTGGCCAGCAGAATATCGCAGGGCTGTTCCGGTGGTTGTTCGCTGTCGTGGATGATCAGTCGATCTTCCACCCCGTTTTTCTGAGCGTTGGCCAGGGTCGCTTCCAGCGCTTGGGGGTCATGGTCGATAGCGATAGCTGACTCGGCCCCCAGTAGCAGGGCGGCCACGGCGAGAATACCGGAGCCACAGCCGAAATCGATGACGGTTTTGCCGGCCAATGACTGGTTGTCAAGCCAACTGAGACAGAGTGCAGTGGTGGGGTGGGTGCCGGTGCCGAAAGCGAGGCCCGGGTCGAGATCCACAATGACGGCGTTATCGGCACTCACCTGCTGGCCTGTGGGGCAGATCCAGAGGCGCTTGCCGAACTGCATGGGGTGAAAAGCGTCCATCCAGGCGCGCTCCCAGGCCTGGTCTTGCAGTATCTCCAACTGCAGGTGGCGGCTGACATCCTCATTTAATGCCTGATTGATGGCATTGCGCAGCTCATCGGCATCGCTGTCGCCGGCAAACAGGCCGGTGACACGGGTCTGTTGCCAGAGGGGCGATTCGCCCGGCTTGGGCTCCAGTTGAGGGTCGTCTTCGGCGTCGCCAAGGGTGACTGAGAGTGCGCCAAGATTTTCAAACACGAGTTCGATAAGCGGAGCCCGCTCTTTATCGACAGTAAGGTGAAGTTGTAGCCAGGACATGACTTTTTACATCCCTGAATAGGCAGACGCACTCGTGGTTTGGGAGTGCGTCTGCGTGAGTGGTTTAGATACCCAGTTTCTTTTCCAAATAGTGGATATTGGCGCCGCCCGCATTGAAAGCGCCGTCCTTCATAATCTCTAAGTGTAGCGGTGCATTGGTCTTGATGCCGTTGACAACCATTTCAGAGAGGGCGGTTTTCATGCGCGCGATGGCCGCATCGCGGGTTTCACCGTGGGCCACCAGCTTGCCGATCATGGAGTCGTAGTGGGGGGGCACTTTATAACCGGCGTAGATATGGGTATCCACGCGAATGCCTGGGCCGCCGGGAATATGCAGATCGATAATGGTGCCCGGACTTGGCATGAAGTTGGTGGGGTCTTCAGCGTTGATCCGGCACTCGATGGCGTGGCCGGTGATCTTCACCTGATCCTGGGTGTAGCTCAACTCTTCGCCGGCGGCGATGCGTAGCTGCTCTTTGACGATATCGATACCGGTAATCATCTCGGTGACCGGATGCTCCACCTGGACACGGGTGTTCATCTCGATGAAGTAGAACTCGCCGTTCTCATAGAGGAACTCGAAGGTGCCTGCACCACGGTAGCCGATCTGGCGACATGCCTCGGCACAACGTTCACCGATACGCTGACGCAGCTCATCGGTGATCTCCGGGGCCGGGGCCTCTTCCACCACCTTTTGATGACGGCGCTGCATGGAACAGTCGCGTTCGGCCAGATGGATGGCGTTGCCGTGGGTGTCGGCCAGTACCTGGAACTCCACGTGGCGTGGGTTCTCCAGGAATTTCTCCATATAGACGGTATCGTTACCGAAGGCAGCGCCGGCCTCTGCCTTGGTGAGTGAGATTGCGCTCAGCAAAGCCGCTTCGGAATGTACTACACGCATACCGCGGCCCCCGCCGCCGCCAGCGGCTTTGACAATGACCGGATAGCCGATATCACGGGCCAGTTGCAGGGTGCGTTCATCATTATCATCCAGTGGGCCGTCTGAACCGGGTACGCAGGGTACGCCGGCGGCCTTCATCGCTTCGATAGCGGTGATCTTATCCCCCATCAGACGGATGGTGTCGGAGCGTGGACCGATAAAGATGAAACCGCTCTCCTCAACACGCTCAGCAAAATCGGCGTTCTCTGACAGAAAACCGTAGCCGGGGTGGATCGCGACGGCATCGGTCACTTCAGCGGCACTGATTATGGATGGAATTTGCAGATAGCTCTCGGCCGATGGTGGTGGGCCGATACAGACCGACTCATCCGCCAGCCTGACATGCATCAGGTCGCGGTCTGCCTCGGAGTGTACTGCAACGGTTTTGATCCCGAGCTCTTTACAGGCCCTTAGGATTCGCAGGGCAATTTCGCCTCGGTTGGCGATGACGACTTTTTCAATCATGGCTTCCCCAGGGGTTATTATTCGATGATAAACAGGGGTTGGTTGTATTCAATAGGCTGGCCGTTTTCCACCAGGATTTTCTTGATAGTCCCTGACTTATCACTTTCGATCTGGTTTAGAATCTTCATCGCCTCAATGATGCAGAGGGTATCGCCTGCGCTGACTGTCTGGCCTTCGGTGACAAAGGGCTTGGCGCCTGGTGTCGGAGCCCGATAGAAGGTGCCCACCATGGGGGACAAAACCTTATGGCCGCTGATCTCTTCCTCGGCAGCGGGCTGTTCTGCGGCCGGGGCTGGCGCGGCGGCAGGCGCCGGTGCGGCAACCACGGGTGCGGCGGGAGCCATCGCCGGAGCGATGGAGCTGACCCGGCTGATACGCACAGACTCTTCATTTTCATGAATTTCGATCTCTGCGATATCGGACTCTTCGAGCAGTTCGATCAGTTTTTTTACTTTTCTGATATCCATTTTGTTTTGTCTCTAAAAGTTTCTGTGGCTAGGCGTCGTCAAGGCGGCTGAGGGCTGCCTGCAGGGCTAGCTCGTAGCCCTGGGCTCCAAAACCGCTGATAACGCCTTGGGCAATGTCTGAAAAATAGGAGTGCTTCCGAAAGGGTTCCCGAGCATGGACGTTGGAGAGGTGAATCTCAATAAACGGTATGCCCACGCCGAGCAGTGCATCCCTCAGGGCGACACTGGTGTGAGTGAAGGCGGCAGGATTGAACAGGATATACGCGACATCCTGATTGGGGGCTTCATGGATCAGCTCAATCAGGGTGTGTTCAGCATTACTCTGGTGGAACGCCAGGGTATGTCCAGCCGCTTTTACGATGGTTTGTAGACGCTGGTTTATCTGATCGAGAGAGTCGTTGCCATAGTGTTTTGGCTCGCGGGTGCCCAACAGATTAAGGTTAGGGCCATTAAGTACCAGAATGGTGGACATCTCTTCGTTACCAGGGGTTCAGCGCACAAGCCTGCTGGTTGCACGATGTTAACATTGGCCGCCACGGTGGATTGTGGCGGTCGTGGATCATCAACGCGCAAATTTTCTCTGAAATAGTGGGTGTTGTCTAGATTTGTTGTACGTTAGCCTCAAGATCGCGACAATTTTCCAGCAAAATTGCGGCAGTTAGAGCAGCGGTATCACTTCGCGTTCAAGGTCCGTGGGGGTTATTTCGCCAGCCTGGATATAACGGGTGGCGCCGGAGCGGTCAAAGACGGCGGTAAATGGCAGACTGTCGAAACGGTTGCCCAGGTTGTTGGCCATTTCGATCGCCTTGGGGTCGCCGATCAGTACCGGAAAGTTGATATCGTAGACATCGTAGAAGTCCTGCACCATGTCCGGGTCATCAATGGCGATGCCAATAAACTGGAGGTCGGTATTGGCGTACTTTGCCTGTGTTTCGATAAACAGCGGCATCTCTTTGCGGCAAGGGGGGCACCAGGTGGCCCAGAAGTTGACCACCAGCACTTTCCCTTTCCACTCCTGCAGATTGCGCAGGTTACCCTCCAGATCGGGGAAACTGCGGTCGGGGAGTGGGTGGTTTTCGGCTGTATTCAACCCACCTTCCGGTGACTGTAGCGTGAATTGGTAGCCGAACCACCCGGCTACCGCCACAGCCGCTAATAACAAGAAAATAGATGCTGCTTTTTTCATTAAATCCGATCGCTTTTAATTGATGGCTTTTTGGACGTGGGGGGCGAACTTCTCGGCGTCCATGAATCCCACCACACGATAATTTTTGCGCTCCTGGCCATCACGTCCGTAGAACATGATGCTGGGCGGTCCGGGGATACCGAAGTGTCCCTGCATCAAGGCCTGGTCCACCTCATCGTTGGCGGTGACGTCTGCTTGCAGGAGCACAACACCCTCGAGCGCATTGATCACCGCCGGGTCAGAGAAAGTGTAACGCTCCATCTCTTTACAGGAGACACACCAGTCAGCGTAGAAATCGAGCATCGTCGGTTTACCCGCGGCGCTAGCCGCAGCCACCTCTCGATTGAGGTCGTCGACACTCTTGATGCGTTTAAAACTGAGGTGCTGCGCTTCGCCAGCCCCACCAGCACCACCTCCAAAACCGAGGCCGCGCAGTGGTTGCACTGTATCCTTACCACCGGCGGCAGCGCCGACCAGCATCAGGGCGCCGTACACCAGTAGCACTACACCGATGCCTTTCCACAGGCGCTTCCAGCCGGAGGCCTCAACCGGTAGTTGTTGTAGTGCGCCCATATAGATAGCGCTGGCAATGAGCAGTGCGCCCCACAGAACCATGGCCACCGCGGCCGGCACGATACGTTCCAGCATGACAATGGCGACAGCCAGCAGGCCAACACCAAAAACCGCTTTGACAGCATCCATCCAGGCGCCGGCGCGGGGCAGGAGCTTGCCGGCGGAGGTGCCGATGGCAAGCAGTGGTGCACCCATGCCCATTGATAGCGCATAGAGCGCGACCCCACCGAGAACGGCGTCGCCCGTTTGACCGATGTAGATCAAGGCCCCGAATAGAGGGGGGGCAACACAGGGGCCCACGATCAGAGCGGAGAGCAGTCCCATGACGGCAACCCCGGCCATGCTGCCACCTTGCTGTTTGTTACTGGCCTCGGTCAGCTTGCTCTGCCACTTGCTCGGTAACTGCAGGTCATAGAAACCAAACATGGAGAGGGCCAGCAGGACGAAGACCAGGGCGAAGGAGATCAATATCCAGGGGTTCTGGAAAGCGGCTTGCAGGTTTGCCCCCGACAATCCGGCTAGAACACCAACGGCGGTGTAGGTGAGCGCCATGGCCTGCACATAGACCATAGAAAGCGTGAAGCCCTTGCGTACACTGATATTGGTGCCGTGCCCGGCGATAATGCCCGAGAGGATGGGGATCATCGGGAAGACGCAGGGGGTTAAAGAGAGTAAAAGTCCAAAACCGAAGAAGCTCAGAATGACCAGGCCGGTATTACTGTTGGCCAGGGTGGCAGCGATCTGGTCTTGCTCGGTGATGGGTTCCTCGGCTGCCGGTGCAGGCGCTGTGGAACTGGGGGATGGCTGCGTGGCAGCTTGAGTCTCGATCGGTGCTGCTGATGCGATCTCAATGGCTGGGAGGCTTAGGGTGATGTTGCGAGTGATTGGTGGGTAGCAGACTCCGGCCTCGGCGCATCCCTGGTATTTGACCTGCAGGGTGATATCAGTTGCGGCGGTGTTACTGCGTTTGAGCGGTACCGGCAAATCGATCTGGTTGTGGTAGACAGGCAGGTCGCCAATTGTGCCGTCCAGGCGGATGGCGTCCTGTTTTATATCCGCTGGTGGCATCTGGATGTCGCCCAGCACTACACCGTCACCGTTGAGCAGGCTCAGTTTGATCTGATCTTGGTAGAGGTATGTGCCGTCCAGGATTTGCCAGAGCAGTCGCAACTGTTCACCCGAGGCAACCTCTGCGTTGAACTGAAAAGCCTGGTCGGGTGACGGGATATCGGGTTCTTCATTGAGGCCCAGGCTATTGCCGAGTCCAGCCAGGGCTTGAAGAGAGTTGCCTTGCGAGGGTGTTGCCACTGTTGGGAGTGCAATATTGACCCGCTCTGTTTGCGGTGGGTAGCAGAGCCCGGCGTCGGCGCAGCCTTGGGAGACTGTTTTCAGTACCAATGTGTCGCCGGCATTGACGCCACGCTTGAGTGGCACTCGAATCTGTACCTGATCGCGATAGGTCTCGACCTGGCCGAAGAACTCATCCTCTTTGATCTTGCCTTTAGGGAGTACTACCTCGGCCAGCTCAATCCCTTCGCTTTCTGAAGCGAGTTTGATCTTTTGGCTGTAAAGGTAGTAACCCTCCGCTATCTTCCAATTGACCAGAATGTGTTCACCGCCGTCTGCGCTGGCCGAGAGCTGAAATGCTTCCTTGGGCAAGAGGTATTCATCTTCTTGCGCAAATAGCTGGTGGGAGATGAGAAAGAGAAGTAGCAGTAGTAAAGTGGTAAGTGGTGTTTTCAGTCTTGTTGTTTTGTGCATCGATGAACCCATTCCAAATAGCCCGGAAGCCCCTGCTCTACACCGACAGCGATGATCTCCGGAAGTTCATAGGGGTGCAGAGAGAGGATACGTTGCTCCAGCTTTTTGTAGACGGATTCACCGGTTTTTATCTGTAGCACGCGCTCTTCTGCGCTTTCACGCTGACCTTGCCAGATATACACCGAGGTGACTGGCGCCGTGATCTGAATACAGGCGGCGAGCCCCTCATCGACCAGATGGCCGGCAATCCGTTCGGCACTCTCTAGGTCTGGGCAGGTGGTAAAGATTAACAGCGTCTTTTCAGGCATCGGGCAAAGATACCGTATTGTTTCTGAGCTAGCAAAAGAGCTGAACAATAACCATTTTTTCTATAATGTTAATCCGCCCGCCAGGAATTGGCCGGAGGCCTTGAATTCAGCGGGTTTTGCTCCCATATTTAACCGGCCAGTAGCTAGTTGAGTCTTTTATGCCAGCACTATTTATTTTTTTGATCCTGTTTGTCGGAGCCCCTCTGATTGAGCTCTATTTTCTGATCCAGGTGGGTTCGGTTATCGGCGCCTTACCGACGATTTTACTCACCCTGTTTACCGCAATTCTGGGTGGCGCACTGGTGCGCATGCAGGGGCTGAGCACCGCTATGCGGGTGCGTGAATCGATGGCGCGTGGCGAGGTGCCCGCCATCGAAATGGTTGAGGGTGTGGTGTTGCTCACCTGTGGCGTTATGCTGCTGTTGCCCGGTTTTGTGACCGATGTGATTGGCTTTATCTGCCTGATTCCCCCGGTGCGGCGTTTGATGATTATCAGCACGCTGAAGCGTAAAGGCGTGATGGGGCAAGTCTCGGGCAGCCCGTTTCATGATCATCCGGCAACTCGCTCCAGCGGTAAGGTGCTGGAAGGGGAGTACAGTGACGAGTCTGATGATAAGTGATGCCTTACAGCGATAAGGTTTTCACCTGATACCAGTAGTCCCCGGCGTATTCATGCAGCAGACGGTAGTTGTTCTGCAGCGCATCGGCAGAGGGGAGCCAGGTCCAGTAGCCCTGTTGATTGCTGGCGCTGCTGATGTAGCAGGTGGGTGCAGGGATGATATCTACATTGAAGTGCTGGAAGGCGCGCTCTGCCCGGGGAATGTGCCAGGCGTGGGTGACCAGCAACACTTTACTGATATTCAACTCTTTTAGCAGTTCGGCGCTGAACTGGGCGTTCTCCCAGGTGGTGCGGCTGCGGTTCTCCACCGCCACCACGGGCGCTTGAAAAGATTGCTCCAGCACCTGTTTCGCCAAGTCTGCCTCTGGCTGGCCTTTACGTGGGTCACTGCCACCGCTGGGAATAATCGGTAAGCCTGTCTCCCGGGAGAGCCTGGCGGCAAAGCGCAGGCGCTCAAGCAGCATCGGGCCGACGGTGTCGCTGCCGTACTCCGGGGCATTGGTGTAACGACCGCCCCCGAGCACCAGAATGGCTTGGGCCTGGCGAATCTCCGGCGCTTGGCTATCGATAGGCGCCACCTGTTGCTCCAGCTCTCCGGCCAGTTGTTGGGCGGCGAAAGGCGTGCTGAGCAGGTAAAGCAT
>JAKSCN010000061.1 GCA_022360595.1 Chromatiales bacterium | reverse complement strand
TTGCTGTTGATGCGCAACCTCACTGAAGGGCCTGCTGCGCATGAGCTACTGCTGCACGCTCCCGAATTCTACCGCCTGGAGCAGGACCGCGAAGGGCGGTTCTATGCCGAGCCGAAAACACCGCCGCGCCACAACTTCCCCGACAACTATATGGAGCTGCGCCTGATCAGCGAAAATCTTGAGCTGCAGAGCGCCCAGCATTATTTGATCTGTGGCGACAAGGAGTTCAACTCCCTCTCATTCGGCGCCCAGCTTTATACCGCTGTGGCCGAATATGTATTGTCCCAGCGCAACAACCGCCAAACCTACCCAATCTACCTGACAGGCTTGGAGTTGACTGAGCCAAACAACCCCAACGGCTGGAACACCATTCAGCTGCTTCAGTTCAAAAAGCGCCTGGAGGCGCGCCTGAACTACGCTCTGCAACGGGTGGCACGCCCTTAGGGCCAGGGCCTGTTAACACTAAATTTCAGGGTGTCCAAACACCAGTCTGGTGTTTATACTCTTCTGCTTTCTATTTTTTGATGTTTTGGAGACTACGCCATGCACTGCTGGCCCCGTTACCTTCTCTGGCTGGTCATTGCCGTTCTCGGCACGAGCAGCATGCTCTCTGCCTGCGGGCAGAAGGGGGATCTCTATCTCCCGGACAACAGTACCACCGAGCAACACAAGTCGTAACCGCGAGGCCCCGCATGGACTATTTCAACTACCGGGATAACCACCTGTTTGCCGAAGATGTGCCCGTGGCACAGATCGCCGAGCAGTATGGCACCCCCTGCTTCATCTATTCGCGCGCCACCCTGGAGCGCCACTGGCACGCCTTCAACGATGCCTTCGCCAACCGCCCGCATATGGTCTGTTACGCCGTGAAAGCCAACTCCAATCTGGCGGTACTGAATCTGTTTGCGCGCCTCGGTTCAGGCTTCGACATCGTCTCCCAGGGTGAGCTGGAGCGGGTACTGGCCGCAGGCGGTGAGGCGAATAAAGTGGTCTTCTCCGGCGTTGGCAAAACCGTCGCTGAAATGGAGCGCGCCCTGGAAGTAGGTATCCGTTGCTTCAACGTTGAATCCCCGGCCGAGCTGGAACGCCTCAACGAGGTTGCCGGCGCCATGGGTAAGGTTGCTCCCGTCGCCTTGCGGGTCAATCCTGACGTGGACGCCAAGACCCACCCCTATATCTCCACCGGACTGAAAGAGAACAAGTTCGGCGTCAGCATCGACCAGGCCGACGAGATCTACCAGCGCGCAGCCGAACTGCCCAACATTCGGATATCGGGCGTGGCCTGCCACATCGGTTCACAGCTCACCTCTATCGATCCATTCCTGGATGCGTTGGATCGCCTGTTGGCGCTGATTGCCCATCTCGATCAAAAGGGTATCGCCATAGACCACCTGGATCTGGGCGGTGGACTGGGTATCCGCTACACCGACGAGCATCCGCCCGAGCCAGCCGCTTATGCCGAAGCCATTGCCAAACGCCTGGGCGACTCGCCATTGGAGATCAACATCGAGCCGGGCCGCGCCATCGCCGGTAATGCGGGCATTTTGGTCACCAAAGTGGAGTATCTGAAGCACAGTGACGAAAAGAGCTTCGCCCTGATCGACGCCGCCATGAACGACCTGATCCGCCCGACACTTTACCAGGCCCACCAGGAGATTATCCCTGTTAGGCCTCGTGAAGATGGTCAGGGGGCAAGCTACGACGTGGTAGGCCCAATTTGCGAGACAGGTGACTATCTGGGTAAAAACCGCCAGCTCAATTTGCAAGACGGCGACCTGCTGGCTGTGCGCTCCAGTGGTGCTTACGGTTTCACCATGAGTTCCAACTACAACTCCCGGCCGCGCGCGGCGGAGGTAATGGTGGATGGCGACCAGGTCCATCTGGTGCGCCAACGCGAAACTATTGAGTCGCTCTACAGTGGCGAATCAACACTGCCCTAGGGCCTGTTAACAGAAGCAATCAACCGGCTTCGGCAAACACCGTATCCATCACCTGCAGTGCAAAACGGGCGGATACGGTGGCCGGGCCGCCACCCATCTCAATGCCCACTTCGACCGCTTCAAACACTTGCTGATAGCTGGCCCCTGCTGCCGCAGCCTGCTCTATATGCCACTGCATGCAGGACTCACAATTTATACAGATTGAGATACCAATAGCAATCAGCTCCTTCTCCCGCTTCGCCAATGCCCCATCCGCGAAAGCCGCTCCCTCCATATCGATGAATGCCTTATAAACTTTGGAACCGCTCTCAACCATACGCTGGTGGGCCCATTTACGGGTTCTGGTCATCTCTTTTAATTTTTCTTCACTCATCATTCGCTCCATTCCAATGAAAATATATCCATTTTGACGATAATCTTAGCAGCGCAATATTCCGAGCTGTCAGATAATCCGGTAATCTACTGCCTATGATGCTTGAATTTACCAAAATGCATGGACTGGGCAACGACTTCGTCGTATTCAACGCCATTGATCAACAGGTTGAGTTGACGCTTGAACAGTGTCGCTTCATTGCCGATCGCCGCTTCGGTATCGGCTGTGATCAGATCCTGTTCGTGGAGCGTCCGCGCGACCCGGCCACCGATTTCTACTACCGTATAGTTAATGCTGACGGCGGTGAGGTGGAGCAGTGCGGCAACGGTGCCCGCTGTTTTGCCCGTTTCGTCCACGAGAAGGGATTAACCGATAAGCGCGAGATTGCGGTCGGCACAATGAATGGCAATATCCGCCTCTATCTGGAAGAAGGCGGCGAAGTGCGTGTCAATATGGGTGTACCGGTACTGGAACCCGAGCAGATCCCTTTCAAAGCCGACGCCAAGGCGGTTGAGTACAGCATTGAGGTGAATGGCGAAACCCATATCATAGGGGCTGTCTCTATGGGCAACCCACATGCGGTGATGCGCGTACCCAGTGTCGAACACGCTCCCGTGGAAACAGTTGGCCCACTGATTGAGAGTCACCCCCACTTTCCCCAACGAGTGAATGCCGGATTTATGGAGGTCTGCTCCCGGGAGCATATCCGTCTGCGGGTCTTCGAGCGCGGTGTCGGCGAAACACTCGCTTGTGGTACCGGTGCGTGTGCAGCCGTGGTTACGGGAATACGCCAAGGCCTGGTTGATGAACAAGTACAGGTAAGCCTCCCTGGTGGCGATCTTATGGTACAGTGGGCAGGAGAGAATGAACCGGTCT
Source organism: Chromatiales bacterium (assembly GCA_022360595.1). Lineage (GTDB taxonomy): Bacteria > Pseudomonadota > Gammaproteobacteria > Chromatiales > Chromatiaceae > BM503. The sequence goes on along the minus strand of JAKSCN010000061.1, from coordinate 18,947 downwards.
GGATGGTTGGCCCAGCCGCAATAGTGTTTGAAGGAAAGATAGAATTATGAGTTCACAAGCAGATCAGTTGACACAGGACGATACGGAACAGCTTGTTATCAAACATTTACGGGCTAACCCCGATTTTTTTATCCGTCATCCAAGCCTGCTAAAGGAACTGGAGGTCAGTCACAGCAGCGGTGATGCTGTCTCCCTGATCGAGCGCCAGGTACAAAGCTTGCGCGACCAGACCGAAAGCTATCGTAAAAAACTCGACGAGTTGGTGGCCATCGCCCGCGAAAACGAACAGCTCAACAACCGTCTGCACAATCTCACCCTGACCCTGCTCGATGCGGTCGAATTTGACGAGGTGATCAACGCCTTGGAGGATAAGCTGCACGACGACTTTCAGGCCGAAGCGGTTGAACTGCACCTCTTCTCCCATGCGGAGGCAGAAGGTGAAACCAACCCCGATCTGGACGGTTTTCGCGATTTCCTCAACACTTGCGAGCCGGTCTGTGGCCGACTCAGCCAAGCCCAACTGACCTATCTGTTCAGCACTCAGGCAGAAGATGTGCAGTCAGCTGCAATGATCCCGATACAGGGCGAGGGCATCCTGGGGATCCTTGCCATTGGTAGCCGCGATGAGCACCGCTTCCACCCCGGCATGGGTACCGATTACCTGGCCCGTCTTGGCGAGATCGTCAGCAAAACCCTAGAAGTGGTTTCCGAACCAGGCTTCTAACACCAACTCTTCAATGTCCGATACCGCCGCCCTCAGCTCCTGGTTAGAGCGCTTCTTGGCGCATCTACAACATGAGCGACGGCTGTCACCACGCACCCTCGATAATTATCAGCGCGATCTTGAACGCTTTATCGCATGGGCTAATGAGCAGGGCATCAACCGCTGGCGTCAGCTTGGTCAACCCCAGATCCGCGGCTATGTGGCCAGCCTCCACCGCAAGGGAATCTCAGGTAAAAGCCTGCAGCGAGAGCTCTCATCCCTGCGCGCCCTGTTCCGCTACCTGCTCCGGGAAGGCGAAGCCGATAACAACCCGGTGCAAGGGGTGCGCGCCCCCAAGAGTGAGCGCAAGCTACCCGCCACATTAGATGTCGATCAACTTGGTCATCTCTTGGATGCCGCCCCCGACAATCCACTGCAGCAACGCGATCTGGCAATGATGGAGCTGTTCTACTCTTCCGGTTTACGTCTTAGCGAATTGATCTCACTGAATGTGCAGGATATCGATCCCCATGATGCCGAGTTGGAGGTGACCGGTAAAGGCGACAAGACCCGCCGGGTACCAATCGGCGCCCAGGCGATGGCTGCGCTGCAGAGCTGGCTGACGCTGCGCCCGGCATTGGCCAAGGCCGACGAGCCGGCGCTGTTTGTCAGTACGCGCGGCAGCCGCATTCACCCGCGCAGTGTGCAGCAGCGGCTAAAACAGTGGGCACAACAGCATGCAGCGGAGCGCCACCTCCACCCCCATCTGCTGCGCCACTCCTTTGCCAGCCACATCCTGGAGTCCTCCGGCGATCTGCGTGCCGTGCAGGAGCTGCTGGGGCATTCCGACATCAGCACCACACAGATCTACACCCACCTCGACTTCCAGCATCTGGCCAACGTCTACGACGCCGCCCACCCACGCGCCAAAAAGCGTGATAAGGAGTAACACATGGCCGATTTGCGACAGCTCAATATTCAGTATGTCCCAAAGGAGGACCGGGTTCTGCTGCGCATCCGCTTTGATGATAACGAGGTGAGCCTTTGGCTCACTCGCCGTTACTGCAAGCTGCTGTTGTCCGTGCTGGAGACCCTGACCAACGGTAACGCCCAGCAGCAGGCTGCCGATGGCCCCAAGGAGAAGACGATCAAAGCCTTTCAGCGTGAAGCGGCCACCAGCAACGCTGACTTTGCCACCCCGTACCAGGAGAGCACCAACACCCACCCCCTGGGTGATAAACCGGTCGTAGCCCACCAGATTGAATACAACAGGATCAACGACCAGCAGATCCGACTCACCTTCGGCGCCGAAACGGGCGAGAAGATAAATCTCCACTTGAACCAGGCCCTGCTACACACGCTCAACAAACTGCTGTTGATGGGCGTAGAAAAGGCCGACTGGGAGATCAGCGACAATATTCAGCCGCTACCGGCTCCCCACACAATCCAGTCGGAGCCCTTGCATTAGTGTTAACGGCCCTAACAAGCCCCCTACTGCCCCTTGAAATTGCCACCTCTCCCCACCATATGATCTCCTACAGCCGCCGATCGATAGCAGAGGGAATACCCAAAGGCTGATTCGGTATAATGGATTACTTTTCATATTCTGAGGCATAGCACGTGGAGCCACTTCGAGGCACAACTATTTTATCTATCCGCCGTAACGGCAAGGTGGTCATCGGTGGCGATGGCCAGGTTTCTATGGGTAATACGGTCATGAAGGGCAACGCTCGCAAAGTGCGCCGCCTCTACAAGGATCGGGTTCTGGCTGGGTTTGCCGGCGCTACGGCAGACGCCTTTACCCTGTTTGAACGCTTTGAAGCCAAGCTGGAGAAACACCACGGCCATCTGACCCGCGCCGCTGTCGAACTGGCGAAAGATTGGCGTACCGACCGTATGCTGCGCCGCCTGGAGGCACTGCTGGTGGTGGCCGACAGCACGGCATCGCTGATCATCACCGGTACCGGTGATGTGATAGAGCCGGAAGATAGCCTGATGGCGATCGGCTCCGGTGGCCCCTTTGCCCAGTCCGCCGCCCGCGCCCTGCTCGACAACACTGAGCTGAGTGCCCGCGATATCGTTGAGAAAGGGCTCACCATCGCCGCCGATATCTGCGTCTACACCAACCACAACCTTGTCATCGAAGAACTCGACTACGCATAACGGAACGCCGCTACCACTATGGCAGAGATTACACCCCAAGAGATTGTCCGCGAACTGGATAAACACATTATCGGCCAGGCCTCGGCGAAACGCGCTGTCGCTATCGCCCTTCGCAATCGCTGGCGCCGCACCCAGGTCGGCGATGAACTGCGCAACGAAATTACCCCCAAAAACATCTTGATGATCGGCCCTACCGGGGTGGGTAAGACTGAAATTGCCCGCCGCCTGGCGAAACTGGCCAATGCGCCATTCATCAAGATCGAAGCAACCAAGTTCACCGAAGTTGGCTACGTTGGCCGCGATGTTGAGTCGATCATTCGTGATCTTTCCGATTCAGCCATGAAAATGGTGCGCGAACAGGCGCTGGAGAAGGAGCAGGATAAAGCCGCCGAGGCTGCCGAAGAGCGGGTTCTCGATGTATTGCTGCCCCGCCCCACCCAGCCAAGCTGGGAGACCGACAGCAACCCACCGACGGACAACTCCGCCACCCGTGAGAAGTTCCGCCAAAAGCTGCGCAACGGTGATCTGGATGAGAAGGAGATCGAGATCGAGGTCTCCGGCGCCACCATGGGCGTCGAGATCATGGCCCCACCTGGTATGGAGGAGATGACCAATCAGCTCCAGGGGCTGTTCCAGAATATGGGTGGGCAGCGCACCCGCAAGCGCAAAATGCGCATCAAAGATGCACTGAAGATCCTGCAGGACGAAGAGGCGGCCAAACGGATCAACGACGACGATCTGAAACTAAGCGCCCTGGAGATGGTCGAGCAACACGGCATTGTCTTTCTGGATGAGCTGGACAAAGTCGCCAGCCGCTCCGAATACGGCGGGCCTGATGTCTCCCGCGAAGGGGTACAGCGCGATCTACTGCCATTGGTTGAAGGGTGCACAGTGTCAACCAAGCAGGGAATGGTGAAGACCGATCACATCCTGTTTATCGCTTCCGGCGCATTCCACCTGGCCAAGCCTTCTGACTTGATTCCAGAGCTGCAGGGCCGTCTGCCCATTCGGGTGGAACTGGATGCTCTCAGCAGCGATGACTTCGTCCGTATTCTCACCGAGCCAGATGCGTCATTAACTGATCAGTACAAGGCTTTGCTGGAAACTGAAGATGTTAAGCTGGAGTTTACTGAAGATGGCCTAAAGCGTATCGCCGAGATCGCCTGGCAGGTGAACGAATCGACCGAGAACATCGGCGCCCGTCGCCTGCATACCGTCATGGAGAGATTGCTGGAAGGAATCTCTTTCACCGCCAGCGATGTGCCGGGCACAACGATTACCGTCGATAGCGACTACGTGGATAACAATCTGTCCGAGCTTGCCTCCAACGAGGATCTGAGCCGGTTCATCTTATAAGCTAACAGGCCCGGCAGGATTACCAAGCCGGGCCAAGAGGAGAAGTAACCATGTCCAAGCACCAGCCCACCGAGCTGAACTTACACCGCCAGTCAAAAGTTCTGGAGATCAGCTTTGATGATGGCGCATCATTCAATCTGCCCTGCGAATATCTACGCGTCTTCTCCCCCTCCGCAGAGGTGCAGGGACATGGACCGGGCCAGGAGGTGCTGCAGGTCGGCAAAGAGGATGTCAGCATCGATCAGATCACCCCGGTTGGCAACTACGCCGTCTGCCTCCATTTCGATGACGGTCACAACACCGGCATCTACTCCTGGGACACGCTCTACAATCTGGGCGCCAACCACGACCGCAACTGGGCAGACTATTTGGATCGGTTAAAAGCCGCCGGCCATCAACGTAAAGAGAGCAACTAAACCCGCTTCACCGCTCTTCACCACCGGTTGCCCCAACAGGGCAGCCGGGCCAGTTTCCCCATCCTATCTTCCCCTTTTTGCCAAGCACCACCAGCTTCCAAGCGCATAAAAAATACTGATTTTTATATAGCTTTATTTTTTTAGGTTTTTTAGCTGTCTGCCGTTAACCAGTTACACAACAGGCAGGCACCTTAACTCTGTGCTGCCTCTCGGAAGTGAAGTTGATCAATGATCCCAGCCTGCGTTGCGGCATGAGGTGATTGCTGCATGAAGATTAAGACGAAGATTTGGCTCCTCATGGGTGCCTTGGTCACCCTTATGATGGTGATAGACGTCACACTCAGCTACCGCAAAATAGACCAGGTTGTCTGGTCTGATATCAGCAGTGAAGCTCGCGACGTCTATGGCATCATCATGTCCACCCGTCGTATCTATCAGCAGCAGTTTCTGGAAAACAACATTCAGATTACCAATCAGACCATAGGGCTACTGCCCGCCCACTCACTTTCGCGTATTGCCAAGGATTTCGCCAACTGGACCGATAACGGCATCGTCTTCAACAATGTCTCCGATCGACCCAGAAATCCCAACAACTTGGCAGACGCCTTCGAACAGAAGGCTATTGCCTGGTTTCGCGAAAACCCCAATGAGCAAGAGCGGCTCGAACGCATTACCACCGAGCAGAATATTGGTTATCTGCTCTACACAGCCCCAATTTGGACAGAGGCCTACTGCCTGAAATGTCACGGCGATCCGGCGGACGCCCCCAAAAGTATCAGCGAACAGTACAGTACCGGTTTTTACTACAAGGTTGGTGATCTACGCGGTGTCGCCAGCATTAAGATCCCGACCGGCCGTTTTGACAAACGGTTCATGGAGGTCTGGGGTGGTGAAATCACCAAGTCGGTGATCGGCTACACCATGCTCTTCTTTATCCTCAGTATTATTCTTGACCGCCTGGTGCTGAACCGACTGATCACTCTGCAACGCAGCGCGGAGAAAATCGCCTCTGGTGAATATGGCACCCGCACCACTCCCCAGGGTAATGACGAGATCAGCGGATTGGCCAACGCCTTTAATCACATGGCCGACAAGGTCCAGCGGGATATTGCCGATCTCACCAGCACCGAGGCTGAACTCAAAGCACACCAAACCTGGCTAACCGCCTTTATGGAGGCACTGCCCGATGCGGTGGTGGTTAAAGATGGCGCCGGTCATTGGCAGCTCACCAATCAGGCAGCCCGTAATCTGTTTCGTATCAACGCCCTGGAATGGCACAATAAATCCGACATGGAACTGGCCGCCGAGCATCCTGAGCTGACCCCCATTCATGAGGCCTGCCATTCAAGCGATATCACCGCCTGGAAAAATTCAGAGATCACAATCTCCCACCAGGAGATGCACGGTCCTAACAACCGGCTGCACACCTTCGAAGTGCGCAAAATGCCTATCTTCGAGGCCGACAACCAGCGCTCGGCGCTGGTGATTATCTCTCGCGATATCACTAAGCGGCGCGCCTACGAAGAGGAGGTCCGAAAACTCTCCCGCGTGGTGGAACAAAGCCGCGAGAGCATTGTCATTACCAATCTCGAAGGCGAGATCGAATATGTCAACGAATCCTTCCTCCAAACCACCGGCTACAGCCGGGAAGAGGTGATTGGCCGTAATCCCCGCGTACTTCAATCAGGAAAGACCCCTGAGGAGACCTATACCGAAATGTGGGAGACCTTGAGCAAAGGTCAAGTATGGCACGGCGAATTCATCAACCTACGCAAAGACGGTAGTGAATATATTGAGCTGGCCACTGTTGCGCCAGTGCGTGAACGCGACGGACGAGTTACCCACTATGTGGCAACCAAGCAGGATATTACCGAAGCTAAGCAGACCCACGAAGAACTCCATCGCCTCGCCTCATTCGACAACCTCACCACACTACCGAACCGCTCTCTGCTGATGGATCGCATGGAACAGCTAGTCGCTGCCGGGCACCGCTCACACCAGATATCAGCGCTGATTTTGATCAACATCGACCGGTTCAAGACCATCAACAACGCCCGTGGCATTCATACCGGCGACATTCTGCTAAAGAGCTTGGGACAGCGCATCAACCGCTCACTGCGCGCCGGTGACACCTTGGCCCGTCTTTCGGCGGATGAGTTTGCCTTGCTGCTACCCAACTTGGGCACAGACACTAACCAGGCGAGCTGGGACACCCTGGCGGTAGCGGAAAAGACCCAAACCGCCCTCTCTCACCCCTTCTTGATCGACAATGAAAAGATCTCCGTCACCGCCAGCCTCGGCATCACCCTTTTTCCAGAGAGCCAGGAAGATATCTCCGACAGCGTGTTGAGGCGCGCCAACACCGCTTTGCACCGCTCAAAAGAGAATGGCGGCAATCAAAGCTCCTTCTTCGAAACCGGTATGGGTGAAAAGGCCGAACAGCGTTTCCGGGTGGAACGTGAGCTGCGTGGCGCGATTGAGGCTGGCGATCTGGCCCTCTATCTACAGCCGCAGATGGACAGCCATGGGCAGCTCGCCGGCGCCGAGGCGCTAGTGCGCTGGAATCACCCGGAGCGGGGGCTGTTGCCGCCCGGCACCTTCATCCCCATCGCGGAAGAGTCGAACCTGATCATCGACCTGGATAGCTGGATGATCAGCCAAGTCTGCGAACTGATCGCCCGGGAAGAGATGGCCGGCACCCCCATCCACATCTCAGTCAACCTCAGCCCACGCCACTTCCAGCAGACCGGCTTCGTACCCTGGATGCGTGATCTGTTGATCGCCACCGGCGCCGACCCCACCCACCTCACCATCGAGGTAACCGAAGGGTTGCTGATCAACAATATTAACGACGCCATTATCAAAATGGCCGATCTGTCCGAAATAGGCATCCACTTCTCACTGGACGATTTCGGCACCGGACACTCATCCCTCTCCTATCTCAAGCGGTTGCCGATCCATGAGCTGAAGATCGACAAGATGTTTGTCCAGGACGCACCTACCGACCCCGACGACGCGGCGCTGGTCAACACCATCCTGGCCGTTGCTGAACACCTGCATCTGCGGGTGGTGGTGGAAGGTGTCGAAACCAAGGAGCAAGTCGCCTTTTTCAACAATCGGCCCTCGGTCATCTATCAGGGCTATCTGTTCGGCAAACCACGTCCGGCGGAAGTCTGGATCGAAGAGTGGAAAAGTCAGCAGCCGGAAAAATCGGAAGCCACCGCTGAGATAATTACCTAAACACACCTGCCAACACGAAATAAACGTGAATTAACTGGGCAAAACACAGTAAAATTGCGGCAGTCTAATCATACTGCCGCCTGTAACGGCCGGCACAACGCAGTGAATGGAACGCCCATGGCAGACGACAACACCACACACTTCGGTTACGAGACCGTCCAGTCTGAGGAGAAGGCCCAGCGGGTACGCCAAGTATTCGACTCGGTAGCCACCCGCTATGACCTGATGAACGACCTGATGTCGATGGGTGTACACCGGTTGTGGAAACGCTTTGCCATCGAGATGGCCGGCATCAAACGGGGGCAGCACATTCTTGATCTTGCCTCCGGCACCGGCGACCTTGCCAGCCGCTTCGCCGGCATTACTGGCCCGGAAGGGCTGGTGGTGATGACCGACATCAATAACGCCATGCTGGAACAGGGCCGCATGCGGATGGCTGATGAAGGGCTGATCGGTAACGTCGTCTACACCCAGGTGAATGCCGAAGCCATCCCCTTTCCGGACAACAGCTTCGACTGCGTCACTATCGCCTTCGGTCTGCGCAACGTCACCGACAAGCAACAAGCACTTAACGAGATGCAGCGGGTAATCAAGCCCGGCGGCCGGGTGATGGTGTTGGAGTTCTCTCACCCCAACGGTGATCCACTGAAGGCGATCTACGATCTCTACTCTTTCAAAATCCTGCCGTTGATGGGACGCCTGGTAGCCAAAGATGAAGAAAGCTACCGCTATCTGGCCGAATCAATCCGCATGCACCCGAACCAAGAGACGCTGAAGCAGATGATGGAGCAAGCGGGGCTGGAGCGCTGTGACTACCACAACATGACCGGCGGTATCGTCGCTATCCATCGCGGCTTTAAACTCTGAGCAAAGCCCATGACCATCACCGCCCTTAGCTACGCCACCCTAGAGGCTGCCTGCAACCGCTATCTGGCTCTCGACCCCGACTCCCAGCACGCCCTCGCCAAACTGCACGGCCGAGTGATCGCCATTCAAGTGCTGGGGTTGGGTCAAACCCTCTATCTGATTCCCAGCCCCGGACAACTACAGATTCTCGCTGAATACGAGGGTGAACCCGACTGCCTGATCAGCGGCACCCCTCTGGCACTAAGCCGCCTCAGCAACCCCAAAGAGAGTTCGGACCAGATTTTCTCCGGTGAGGTGGAGATCCGGGGCAATACCGAACTGGCCCACCAGTTTGGCAAGATTCTCGGTGCCATGGATATCGACTGGGAAGAGCAGCTCTCCCACTACACCGGCGATATCATCGCCCATGAAGTGGGCAATCTGTTTCGCGGCCTGCACCACTGGGGCAGCCGTTCGCTGAACACCCTTGGGCTGGATCTCCAGGAGTATCTCCAGGAGGAGCTGCGCATTCTTCCCGTTAAAGCTGAACTGAATGTCTTCATTGACGAGGTAGACACTCTGCGCGACGACATTGAGCGATTACAGGCCCGCCTGGAGCGCCTGCGTAACAACCTACACAAAGCTGACCCGGAGACCAAGCCGTGATACACCTCTCCGAGGCAGTCCGCCTGCTTCATATCAACTGGATTTTGCTACGCCACGGGTTGGACGAGGTAATTCTCGCCACCCATCTTTTTCGTCCAATTCGTTTTATTCTCTACCTCAGCCCCTGGTACTGGCTGCGCCGTGACAAGCTGCCCCCCTACCCGGTGCGAGTACGCCGCGCGCTTGAGGATCTGGGGCCGATCTTTGTCAAATTTGGCCAGATTCTCTCCACTCGCCGCGACCTGATCCCCACTGAGTTGGCCGATGAGTTGTCGAAGCTGCAGGACGCAGTGCCGCCCTTCCCTGGCGACCAGGCGCGCAAGATCATCGAAAAGGCTTATGGCCACCCAATCGAGGATGTACTGGACGATTTTGAAGAGACCCCGATGGCCTCCGCCTCCATCGCCCAGGTCCACGCCGCCACTCTGAAGAACGGCAAGAAGGTGGTGGTCAAGGTGCTACGCCCTGATATTGAGAGGACTATTCGGCGCGATGTCGGGCTATTGCACATCATCGCTGCACTGGCCAACAAATACTGGAAAGAGGGCCGCCGCCTGCGCCCCCAAGAGGTGGTGGCCGACTACGAAAAGACCATTCTGGACGAACTGGATCTACAGCGCGAAGCAGCCAACGCCGCTCAACTGCGGCGTAACTGGGAAGGCAGCGACATCCTCTTTGTCCCGGATGTCTATTGGGATCTGACCCGCAAGAACGTACTGGTGTTGGAGCGTATCTCCGGCACCCCGGTGAGCGAGGTAGAGTCTCTCAAGACCCAGGGCGTCAGCATGAAAAAGCTGGGCGAGCAGGGGGTCGAGATCTTCTTCACCCAGGTGTTCCGCGATAACTTTTTTCACGCCGACATGCACCCCGGCCCTATCTTTGTCGAGCCCAGCGGGCGCTATATCGCCGTCGATTTCGGTATTGTCGGCTCCCTCACTATCGAAGATCAGCGTTATTTGGCCGAGAATCTGCTCGCCTTCTTCAACCGTGACTACTACCGGGTTGCCGAGCTACATGTGGAATCGGAATGGGTGCCGAAAGATACCCGGGTCGATGAGTTTGAGGCGGCGATCCGCTCTGTCTGCGAGCCGATTTTCAATAAACCTCTGAGCGAAATCTCCTTCGGCCACTTCCTGCTCAATCTGTTCCAGACTGCGCGACGCTTCAATATGGAAGTGCAGCCACAGTTGGTACTGCTGCAAAAAACACTACTCTACATCGAGGGGTTGGGGCGTCAGCTCTACCCCGAACTGGATCTCTGGACAACCGCCAAACCCTTTATGGAGCGGTGGATGGAGGAGCAGGTTGGCCCCAAGGCATTTGTACAGAAACTGCGCCGTAACCTGCCTAAAATGACTGAACATGCGGCGGATATACCAATCCTTGCACACAAGGTGCTGAACGATGCCTCGCAAGGCCGGTTGGTGGTGAACTGGCAGTCCGAAAGTCTGGAGCAGATGCGCGAAGAGCTACAGACCTCCCAGCGCAATACGATCGAAGCAATTACCGGCGCATCGATGCTGGTCTCAGGCTCACTACTGCTTACGCTGGGTCCCAGCGTGATGCTCTCGGCCGCCGTGGTAACCACCGCAGGCATTGCCCTCGGCATTGGCGGCAGCGCTATTTTGCTGCGTAGCTGGTTACGCGCCTAGGCGGGCTTTAGCGCCGGTTTCGGGGTAACGACACCGGCGCACCATCTACCTGACCAGTCCCGCTTCGACCTCATCGCGCTTGGCTCTGCCAACCAGGACTTCAATCAGCTCCAAGGCAAAGTCCATCGCAGTACCTGGACCGCGTGAGGTTATCACCCGCTCATCACGAATCACCGGCTGCAGGTTCACATCCACCTGAGGTAAATCCATTTTGTCGAGAATACCGGGATAACTGGTAGCCTGTTTACCCTCTAGCAGACCGGCATTGGCCAATACTTTAGGGGCGGCGCAGATGGCTGCTGTGTAGTTCCCCGCCTCTTGGGTACGGGTAAGGATGTCGTGAATACGGGGGTCATTATTGAGGTAGTCAGCGCCTGGCAGACCACCGGGCAGCACCACCATATCGAATATCTGATCTGCCACCACATCCAGTGTGGTGTCCGGCATAAGCACCACACCTCGGCTGGCAGTGACTGGCCCTTCATCCAGACCAGCGGTGATAACCTCTACTCCTGCTCTTCGCAGCAGGTCAATGATAGTGACAGCTTCGAGTTCCTCGCAACCTTGAGCGAGGGGGATGAGGGCTGTGGCCATGTTTTGTTTCTCCCTTGTATGGCAATCATCTCCGAGGCCGGAATCAACCGTACACCCCACTTTTCCGGATCAACCAGCAGGCTTTGCAGTGCCTGCGCCGTCTCCGGATAGGGATGGCCGATTCCAATGGCATACCCTTTTCTGCGGGCCCGGTCGATGAGTTGTATAAACTGTTTGGTGATGGCTTCCTGGTCCCGCACATTGTCGAGGAAGACATCACGGGTGGCGCTGGGAATACCGTACTCCCGCGCAGTCTCATACCCGACCGATTTGACTGTGGTACGACTATCGACAAAATAGAGGTCGCCGCGTTCCCCGATCGACTCCATCAACCACCCCATGGCGCCCGGGTGGCGGGTCAGCAGGCTGCCCATATGGTTATTGAGCCCCACAACATAGGGAACGGCGTCCAGACTGCTCTGCAAGGTGCGCTTGAACTCCCCTTCCGTCAGATGCAGGGTCAAACCACCGGGACCAAGTTTGTTATTGTTGTGGGACTGCATCGGCAAATGCAGCATCACCTCTTTACCCTGGTCATGGGCCTGGGCCGCCAGATTAGCGGCATGGGGAGTATGGGGCAGAAAAGCGTAGGTCAGTGCACCTGGCACCGCCAGCACACCTTTACCCCAGGCCAGGTTGTTACCCATATCGTCGATAATTATCGAGATAGCCGGCAACGGTTGATCTGCCGCTTGCACGGGGGTAGTGCTGCAGGCACAGACCCACAGCATGATCATCAACTGCCCCAGCCGGTACCGCATGGGAATCAGTTATGTCCCTGCAGCAAGTCTAACCCTTTGAGCAGATTAAGCGCTTCGTTCAACTCGTAGTCTTCCAGCGCCAGATTATCCTTTTTCTCCTCGTTGGATTCGGACTGCTCTTTGTTCTTTTCGCCCTGCTCCTCGCCATTACCGTTCTCCAGATGACCGGCCAGATCGGCCTCTTTCACCCGAGAGACAGTGGTGGGCTCTACGGCTGTCAGTTTGACATTGGAGAGTTCGATATCGGGCACAATTCCCTCGGCCTGAATCGAACGGCCGGACGGCGTGAAGTAACGGGCTGTGGTCAGCTTCACGGCGGAACGATCATTAATGGGGATGATAGTCTGCACCGAGCCCTTACCGAAAGAACGGCTGCCCATGATCACCGCACGGCGATGATCCTGCAGGGCCCCGGCAACAATCTCGGAGGCCGAGGCGGAACCGCCATTGACCAGCACCACTATCGGCGCGCCTTCCAGTACATCATCGGGAGCCGCTTTGAAATCAAGCTTGGACTCATCCACACGCCCTTTGGTATAGACAATCAAACCATCCGTGAGAAAAGCGTCACTCACCGCGACAGCGCCGTTGAGCACACCTCCGGGGTTGTTGCGCAGATCCAGCACCAGACCTTTTAGTTCACCACCGGCTTCTGACTTCAGTTTGCTGATTTTTTTCAGCATATCCTCGGTCGTGCGCGCCTGAAAATGGGAGAGCCGCACATAGCCGAACTTATCATCCAGCAGCCGCCCCTTGACGCTCACCACTTTGATTACGTCCCGTTCAATGGTGATCTCAATCGGTTTGTCCTGATCTTCACGCACAATCGTCAGAACAATCTCGGTTCCAGGCTTGCCGCGCATCAGGTTGACCGCCTCTTGCAGCGTCATCCCCTTCACCGGCTTATCGTCAATCCGCACAATCAGATCGCCCGCCTGAACACCAGCCCGCTCGGCAGGTGTATCGTCAATGGGTGCTATCACTTTCACGAAGCCATCTTCCAGCCCCACTTCAATACCCAGGCCACCAAACTCACCGCTGGTGCCTACCTGGATATCCTTGTACTCTTCAGCATTCAAATAGGTTGAATGGGGATCGAGCCCTGAGAGCATGCCGCGAATCGCGTACTCAAGCAGCTCTTTATCATCGACCGATTCAACGTAATCCTGCTTAATGCGACCAAAGATCTCGGCAAACGCACGCAAATCTTCCATCGGTAGCGCTGCCGGCTGCGCCTTCTCGGCGCTCGTCTCCGTCTCAGCGAATGCCACTCCACTGGTTAAAGCCACTCCCAATGAGAGCGCCATCATCCATCCAAGCCTCTGCTTCATACACGATTCTCTTTTAAAGTCGGGAGCCCGTCCGGTGATTGCAGCATGCCACCTGCCTGACCGACTCTATTCCTGTTACTTGCACGGCACCACTTGCGCGGATTTACCGGCTTCCCTTTATATCTGATGCCGAAATATACCCCGGCGTTCACTTGACCACCACTACTGCCTACCAGGGCAACCGGTTCACCGGCCTCAACCCACTCACCAGTCTCTTTAAACAGACTCTGATTATGACCATAAAGGGTCATATAGCCATCACCATGATCAATAATAATCATCAAACCGAACCCCCGCAGCCAATCGGCAAACGCGACCCGGCCATGATCCACCGCCCGCACTTCGCGGCCCTCGGGGGCTGAGATCAGCACGCCATCCCATTTCAGATTACCCGCTTTGCGGGTGCCGAATTTAGCCGCCAGCCGTCCCTTGGTCGGCCAAGGCAACTTCCCCCGCTTCTGTTTGAACGGTTTCAGTTTATCGGACTCCAGGGGCAAATTGACCAGCGCCTCCTGCAACTCTTTGATCAAGCCCTGCAGTTGCTCCTTATCCTGTTCCAGCCCTTTAAGCCGACGCCCCTTGTCGTCGATATCATGGCTCAGGGCAGCCACTACCTGCTTGCGTAACGCCCGGCTCTCTTCCAATTGGGCCTGCTCACGCTGCTCTTTTGCCTGCAGGGTGCTTAGCCGTGCCTCTTCGCTGGCGATTGCCTGCTCGGTCTGCCGCAACTCATCGAGTATTTTGCCAATCTCGTCCATGCGCGCAGTGCGCGCCCGGTTGAAGTAATCGTAATACACCATCATGCGGCTGACCACGGCCGGATCCTGCTGATTAAGCAGAATTTTTATCCGCTCCTGACGCCCCATGGCGTAGGCGGCACGTACCTGCTCGGCCAAAGCCTGTTGGTGTTCACTGAGATTGGAGAGCTGCTCGGCGCGTTCGTTGGACAGCTCCGCCAAACGCTGACGCTGGCGCTCCAGGCTGCCATTGAGTACCCGCAGCCGACGTGCAATAGCACCGATATGCTGCTCGGTGCGCTTCAGCTCCTGCTGCAACTGATTGCGCTGCTGCCGTGCCGAGCCCAGATCGGCCTGCAGGCGATCGATACGTTTACCCACCTCACGCAGTTCGCTCTCTTTGTTGTCGACCTCTGAATCGAACGCCGCCTGGACAGGCGAAAGCAGCAGCGGAGTGAGCAGCGGCAGCGTAATCAGAACATACCGGGCCGCGCTCGGGAAAATGCGCATCAGGCCGCTTCTTCTCCATCGTCGGGAAATTTCACCAGGCTGTGCCCATTCATCTCCGACGGAATCGGCAGATCCATGATCTCCAGTAGAGTCGGCGCGATATCACAAAGAGCACCGTTCTCCAGCAGTTCGGCTTTGCGCCCAACGTAAACCAGTGGCACAGGATTGTTGGTGTGTGCGGTATGCGCCTGGGAGTTGGCCGGATCTTGCATCTGCTCGGCGTTACCGTGATCAGCGGTGATCAACAGTTCTCCACCAACTCTGTGCAGCGCCGCGACCACGCGGCCCAGGCAGTGATCCAAGGTCTCAATCGCCTTTACCGCCGCATCAAAATCACCGGTATGACCGACCATGTCGGAGTTGGCGTAGTTGCAGATAATGGCGTCGTATTTTTCGTCCTCAATCGCTTGCGCCAGATTATCAGTGACCTCGGGAGCGCTCATCTCCGGCATCATGTCGTAGGTGTCGACCCTGGGGGATGGCACCAAAATGCGCTCTTCTCCCTCAAACACCTCTTCACGCCCACCATTGAAGAAGAAGGTGACATGAGCATACTTTTCGGTCTCCGCCACCCGCAACTGGCGCAGGCCAAGGTTGGAGATGTACTCACCAAAGACGTTTTTCAACCGCTCGGGCGGGAAGGCGATAGGAATATCAAAATCTTTGTTGTATTCGGTGAGGCTGATAAAAGTAGTCAACGCCGGCCGCGCCTTGCGTTCAAATCCGTCGAAACCATCATCGATAAAGGATTGAGTCAGCTCGCGGGCCCGGTCTGAACGGTAGTTCATGAAGAATACGGCATCACCGTCCTCAACTTTAACCGGCTGCTCGCCTTCCGGGACGATGCAGGTGGGTTTCACAAACTCATCCGCCTCGTCACGGGCGTAGGACTCTTCCAGGGCGGTTACTGCGTCGACGGCCTGATAAGCGCCCTGCCCCAGCGTCAGCATGTCGTAGGCCTGCTCGACGCGATCCCAGCGGCGATCACGATCCATGGCGTAGAAGCGTCCGGCAATACTGGCAATACGGCCGGTGCCCAGCTCGGCAAAGATCTTATCCATCAGCTCCAAGGAGGGCTTGGCGCTTCTGGGCGGCGTATCTCGGCCATCCAGAAAAGCGTGCATATAGACCCGCTTGGCGCCTCGCTCCACCGCCAGTTTGGCCATGGCGTGAATATGCTCCTCATGGCTGTGCACCCCGCCCGGCGAGAGCAAGCCAAAGATGTGAATAGCCCCGTCGCGTGCAACTGCCTGGTCAACCCCGTCAGTGAGCGTTCGATTGCTGTAGAAAGAGCCGGTGCGCACCGAGCGGCTGATGCGGGTGTACTCCTGGTAAACCACCCGGCCGGCACCCAGATTGAGATGCCCCACTTCCGAGTTACCCATCTGTCCGGCAGGCAACCCCACTTCAGCACCTGAGGTTCTGATCAGGGTATGGGGATATTCACGCCAGAGCCGGTCCCACACCGGGGTGGAGGCGGCTTTGATCGCGTTGAACTGCTCGTCTTCACTGTATCCCCAGCCATCCAGAATGATTAGGACGGCAGGCTTTGCTCTGCTTGTCATGAATAATCGACCCTCATAGACCCTACTCAGGTGTCTGATTTAACTGTCATTAACCCATACCCATCGCTTGTGGTGCAGGCTACTTAATTAAAGTATGGAAATTCTATTGCACGCCGGAATGGATAAACAACCCGTAATAAAAAATGTTGTTTAATCATAAATACAAATTATGATAGTTTCCCGTCATCGTACACTTCTCTGCACACCATAACGGCCGTCAGATTATTCTATTTTAACCTGTTTCTGTTGAAATCCCTCAAAAACCGATCGAAAATAGCCACGTTTTCGTAAAAAAGCTTATTATTGTATTAGCTTCCATTAACATTTAAGGCCTACTACATGGAAAACAAGTTCGGAAGTACCAAACAACCTGTTCTCGAAGCTGATGAAGGATTCGAAGATTACGAGAACCTTTTTGCCGGCGACGAGGACATCGAGCGCGCTTCCCGCTCACTTAAAGCAATGTCGCATCCATTGCGACTGAAAATTCTCTGCACCCTGGGCGACCAAGAGGTCAGCGTGCAGGATATTGTTGAACAGGTCGGCACCTCGCAGAGTAATATCTCGCAGCACCTGGCGATTCTCCGGGACAAAGGCATTCTCGGTTCACGCAAAGACGCCAACCGCGTCTACTACCGGGTGAGCGACTCACGCACCCTGGAGTTGATCGGCATGATGCGGCAGGTGTTCTGTACTCACGGACACTGATCGATTGATGCCTCAACCGGCTACAGTGCAACAAATCGAACGGGAAACGTAAGTTTCCCGTTTTGTTTTTGCTCGCCTGCGCTACAATGCGCATCTTAAACTTTGAATGACTAGTACTATCGTCAAGACCCAAATCCTATGGAACAGCTAATTGAATTTGCTGGCAACCACCTAATGCTGGTTGCCGCTCTATTTATCGTTATTGGCCTACTGGTACAGAATTTTATCGCCAGCAGCGATAAGTCAGCGGTCAGCCCGCAAAAGGCGACCGAGATGATTAACCGTGAAGAGGCCGTGGTGGTGGATGTCCGCCCAATGAATGATTTTACCGAAGGGCACATCATCAACGCCTTGAATATCCCGGCCAACGCCCTCAAAAACCAGATTAAGACCCTGGAAAAATACAAGGATAAGCCGATCATTATGGCCTGTCGCTCCGGCGCCCAATCCTCCATGGCCTGCAAACAGCTACGCAAAGAGGGATTCGAGAAGGTCTTCAATCTGCAGGGTGGCATGTTGGCTTGGCAGAACGCCAATCTACCCATCAGCCGCAAGCGGAAGAAATAACCATACGCTTGTCATATAGAACTGGATCTCAACTCTATTTACATTCTGGAACAGCAACATGACTGAAAATGCCGCAACCAATGAAGCAAGCCGTGAGTTCGGCCTACAGCGCATCTACACCAAAGATATCTCGTTTGAGACTCCCAACTCACCTGCGGTTTTTACCGAAAAGTGGGAGCCGGACACCAATCTGAACCTGAACAGCAATGTCTCCGCTCTCTCCAACGATCTGTATGAAGTGGTGCTGACCATCACTGTGACCGCTAAAGTGGGCGACAAGACAGCTTATTTGGTGGAAGTTCAACAGGCGGGTATCTTCCTGGCGCGCGGCTTCCCTGATCAGGAGATGGGTCACATGATGGGCTCCTACTGCCCAAGCATCCTCTTCCCATACGCCCGTGAAGTGATCTCTGACCTGGTCAGCAAAGGCAGCTTCCCGCAAATGCTGCTTACCCCGGTCAATTTCGATGCACTCTACGCCCAGCATCTTCAGGAGCAACAGAACCAGGCTGCTCAGGCTGCCGGCCAAAGCGCGCCAGAGGGGACTCATTAATCGAGCCAATGGGCAACTCACCCGCAAAAATCGCTGTCCTTGGGGCGGGCTCTTGGGGCACCGCCTTGGCGGTGCTGCTCGCCCGTAACGGGGCGAAAGTGCTGCTCTGGGGACACCATGAGCACGAAGTGTATGCGCTACAACGCGACCGCGAAAACTGTACCTTTCTTCCCGGCACCCCATTCCCGGACAACCTCGATATCACCGCTGATCTACAGGTGGCCGTGAGCGGTAGTGATGCCGTACTGGTGGTTGTGCCGAGCCACGCCTTCGCCGAAGTGCTCACCACCCTTAAACCGGTGCTGCAACCAGGCACTTTGCTCAGTTGGGCCACCAAGGGGTTGGAACCCGTGACTGGTCGGCTGCTGCACGAAGTGGCCGAAGAGATTTTTCCCGGGCGCTCGGTGGCGGTGGTAGCCGGCCCAAGCTTCGCCAAAGAGGTGGGCAAGGGGCGGCCAACCGCCATCACAGTCGCCTCCTCGTCCCAGGCTCATGCCGAAAGCATGGCCAACTATCTCCATTCTGACTACTTCCGCGCATACACAAGCCAGGACATTATCGGCCTGGAGATCGGCGGTG
>JAKSCN010000291.1 GCA_022360595.1 Chromatiales bacterium | reverse complement strand
TATCCTGTAATGCCGAGTTGTTGAAGAAAATAGGGACATGGATAGTCGTGAAAATTATTAAAATGCTTGTGGTGGGCTCTGTGAGTTTGGCATTGCTGGCTTGCGCGAGTAGCGTGATAGCAATCGATGAGCAAGAGGAATCCTGGGAAATTAGCCGTGGGTCTGTTGATGGCGCGCCCTTGATAGTCAGACAAAACCGCGGCGCGTTGGCGGTGGCAAAGAGTCGAAAGGCTTACCCCTACCGGGTGATGATTGCGATCGGGATTAACCGCGTGGATGAGAACGGGTTTCCTGTAGCCGAAGCCTCTCATGAACTGTATCAATTTGAAGATAAGGTCGGGGCGGCTCTGAAAAACAGTGATACTGTCATTGCTGTTGTGCTGACTCTCCCGAGAATGCGCCAACTGGTTTTTTACACTGCACAGCCTGATACGGTTGAGGGTGTGCTTGAAAGCATGAAACAACAGGAATCAACACTACAATGGGGTTATGAGGTCGCTCATGATCCGGGTTGGTCGCTTTATCGCTGAGCGCCTTTGACCTGTTATGCCTACAAGTGCTTTCCGGGCGTAGCTTGCTAAACCGATCCTGCAGTCATGAATGTCTGATGTGCTGATTGGCCTTTATCAAACAATAATGTGTTGCCTTGGAGAAAGAATGAATAGCAACCTGACTCGTAACGGTTTTATTGCGGCGGCATTGATGAATATCGGTGGGGTGATGCTTTTCTCCCGTGCCTTTACCAATGATGCCATTAATCAGGCGGACCCGGTGGTCATGTCCAACTTTGGGCTCATGATGATTGTAGTATGGGGGCTGGCTTATCTGGGGGCAGCTTTTGTCCGGGGAGATCTTCGTTGGTTGGCGGCAGCGTTTGCCGTAGAGAAGCTGGTGTATGTGGTGGCCTGGTCTGTATGGATGTCGAGCCATAGCCTTGGTGCGGTGTATGAGCAGGATTTGTTTGCCGGGGTGTTTTACAGCATCTATGGGCTCAACGATCTGGCCTTTATGGTGTTCTTCGGCTGGGTGGCGCTGACTCAACGCTCCCATGACTGATCATTCCCGCCGGCGCTCCGTTGGTCCATGTGAGGCCGTCTGCTGAATCGAGGTGGGAAAGAGACGGAAAAAAGATGAAACGTCTGGTAGCAGCGGTAACGCTACTTTGCTTGCTGGTGCCAGGAACGGTGCAAGCAACCACGTTTCAGCAGATGCTGGTGTTGGCAGCTCTGGAGCGTACACGCCATCAGGTTAGTTACAACGGCGCCTACTATGCGTTGGTTTACCCAAATGGTGATGTCCCTTCCAATATCGGTGTCTGTACGGATGTGGTGATCCGGGCTTACCGCGCACTGGGCGTTGATCTGCAGGTATTGGTCCATGAGGATATGGTCAGCAATTTCGCCGCTTATCCGTCGAAACGGATCTGGGGGTTGAATTTCACCGATCGGAATATCGACCACCGCCGCGTTCCCAACTTGCAAACTTTCTTCCGCCGACATGGTGAATCTTTTCCCGTCAGCCATCGGCCCGCCGACTATGCCCCCGGTGACATGGTTACATGGGTGTTACCCGGTAACTTGCCGCATATCGGTATTGTGACTGACCGCAAGGTTGAGGGCAGCGACACTCCACTGATAGTGCATAACATTGGTGCCGGCCCTGAACTGGAGGATATGCTGTTCGACTACGAGATCACCGGGCATTATCGCTACCCGCCTTCGGCGGCTACCGGAAGTACCCGCCAGGACATTACCCGTTCCAGGTAAGCTCAAACACCCTCTGAGCATTACCAGCAAGGAACAGGGCGAGGCTTTCGTCATCGAGAGCCAACTGGTCCAGATCCTCAAGGGCTTTCTCGGCCGGGATCATAGGATAATTGGTACCAAAAAGGACCTTGCTGCGGCCGTGTCCGCGCATGAACTCCACCAGCGCTGACGGATAACGGTTTGCGGTGTACGCAGATGTGTCGATGAAGACGTTCTCATGCTTGGTGGCGATGGCAATCGCTTCTTCAGTCCAGGGGTAGCCGATATGACCACCCACAATTTTTAGTTCAGGAAAATCCAGCGCAACCTGGTCCAGATAAATGGGACGACCGACTTCACTCGGCATTAACGGTCCGGTGTGGCCAATTTGCGTACAGAATGGAACGCCCATTTCAGCGCAGGCCGTATAAACAGGATAAAAACGGCGGTCGGTGGGTGGCACTCCCCACAGCCAGGGAAGTACTCGGATTCCCTTGAACCCCAGCTCGTTAACACAGCGACGAATTTCCCGAACTGCAGCCATTGGACGGGAAATATCCACGGAACCAATCCCGAGTAACCGGTTAGGTGCCTGGTGGACAAACTGCGCTACTTCATCATTGGAGATCATGGTTTTCCCCGGTGCTTCCCAGGCTGAAATCAGACTCAGGTCGACCTGGGCGGCATCCATCATCGCTACGGTGGCAGACACAGGGAGTTCCGAGGAGGGGGCAGGTGTTTTAGTCCAGCGCCTCAGGGAGTCGAAAATAGGATCCTGAAGGTGGCGCAGGGTAGGGTGTTGAGCCCAAGCATCAATGATCATGGTTTGTCCTCATTTTCTGTTAAAATTTGCTATCAGATAAATAGCGCTATCAATTTAGTAGCGTAAAGCCGGGAGATCAAGTGTGGCGAGAACCCGTTCAGTCAAGCCGGGACAGCCGGTACGTAATTCCCAATCGGGACAGCCAATTATGGTGGCACTGGATTTACTGGGCCGCCGTTGGTCGTTGCGGATTCTGTGGTGCCTGAGGGAGCATCAACACAAGAGCAGTCGAGCGTTGCAGCAAGAGTGTGGAATCAGTTCTCCAAATGTTCTCATGTCTCGTCTCAAGGAGCTTCGGGAGGCCGGGGTGGTGATACTCGAAGATGGCAAGGGGTATGCCCTCACAGACCTTGGCCTTAAGTTGATGAAGGCAATGGGTCCCCTGGCTGAGTGGGCAGATGAGTGGGCAAGGCAGACGGGGCGCGCGGATCTCGCGTGTTATGGGCGTTCTTGATTCGTTATGGCTCTGTTTTGGCCTGACTCTGCGTGACCGGTGAATGGGGCTGCCAAGTGTGCAGAGTCGGGGTACAGTAGAGCAGTGCAAGTTACCACGGACGGATTTCGACATGCATTTCCCGGCTCCCATGACTGGCCGCTGTTTATGCGGTGCTGTTTCCCTTGGTGCTACTCCAAATTCACCGCATGTTGCTGTATGCCACTGTGATATTTGTCGACGATGGGGCGGAGGTCCCTTGCTTGCCGTTGAGTGTGATGACGATGTAGTGGTGAATGGTGAGGACCACGTTGTGGTTTTTGCTTCATCAGACTGGGCGGAGCGCGGGTTCTGCCGTGAGTGTGGCTCGCACCTTTTTTACCGGCTTCGTCAGGGGGGGCACACCGCTATACCCGTTGGGCTTTTTCAGGAGTACGAAAACTGGCAGCTGACGCAACAGCTTTTTATTGAACGTAAACCATCCTTCTATTCCTTTGCAGAAAAGACCCGACATGTTACCGGCGAAGAGCTGTTTGCCGAGTTTCTGGCGAATCATTCTGGCTCTGATTCAACCTGAAAACCAGATTGTACGATTGCGGGCCGAGGAGGCTACACATGCAAGCTTTACTGGTACGGATAGTCGCAACTGTGTTCCTGTTTTACGGAACGGCTTTCTTGTTCTGGCCGCAAATATTTCTGCTGCGGCAATTGGGTGAGGTGCCAGTGATGCCATCCACCCTGATCGATGTTAGAGCCACTTACGGTGGGTTGTCTTTGGGGCTTGCCGTTGTGTTATTCAAACTCGCTGGCGAGCCGGCAACGCAACGCGCCGGCGTCTGGGCTGTGATACTGGTGCTTGGCGGCATGGCGGTGGGACGCTGCTATGGCCTCATCGTGGATGGATCTGCCAATGGCTTTATGTATCTGTATCTGGCCCTGGAAATCCTCG
>JAKSCN010000437.1 GCA_022360595.1 Chromatiales bacterium | reverse complement strand
GGGGGTGGGGGTGGGGCAGGTGGTGAAGACGGTGCAGGTACACTAGCCGAGAGCGGCGCGGCAGAAGGCTTTGCCGTCTCAAAGGAAGAAGCAGGCTTTCTGGACGCCTTGACTGACGGTGGCATGTTGAATGCTGTGAGTGAGGCAGTCAATCTGGCCAGCGGTCTTGGGATTGGTGGCGATGGTTTGAGTGCCGCTGGACAAGTCCTCAGTACCTTGAGCGGAGGAGGCGGTGCTGGCGGTAGCCCCTCCCTGCAGCAGATGGCCAACGATACGATGAAACAAGACATGGGACACGGGAAGATTTAAGGAAGCAGGCTGATGCAACAGATGGCGTTATCCAATAAACACTCGCTCAAGCATTTCAAGATCGATAAACACAAGGAGGTGATCCGATGAGTGGTAAACCCGCTGCCCGCATGGGCGACAAGGCCACCAAAGGCCTGATTGTTCAGGGCTCCGCCACCGTCCTGATCGGCAGTCCGGGCGGCGTGGCCTGCTCAGTCTGTCCCGGCGGCATGGCCGTGGGCTCCCCGGTCAACCCCGCCCTCGGCGCTAAGGTGCTGGTCGGTGAGAGCGAGCTGGATTTTGCCCTGCCGGGGGCTCTGCCCCTGGTTTGGCAACGTCGCTACAGCAGCTACGTCAATCCCCAGGGGCCGCAATGTGGTTTGCTTGGGTACGGCTGGCATCTCTCGTTGGAGATGCGGCTGGAGCTGGATGAAGAGGCCTGCCGCCTGTTCGACGACAATGGCCGGGTGATCACCTTCGAACCGCTCGCACCGGGTGAACACGAGCGGTGCGGCAGCGAGAACCTCACCCTGCTGCGCGGCGGACCAGCCACCAGCCCCCACCCGGCACTCACGCCTTGGCAACAGCAGCCGCGCTGGGCGCACATCCCCGTTGCCTGGAGCAATGATGCGCGCTATCTCTTCGCGGCCGGCCCCAACCGCACAGTCTGGGTCTTTCTCGCCGGGGCGTACACACCGGGACATTACCCACTGCAGTGTGTGATCGATCCCCTGGGCCGTCAACAGCACTACCAGCACAATTCACAGGGGCAGTTGGAGAGTATTAGCGACGGCGTGGGACGGCAGTATGCTTTGCTCGGTATCCGTATTCATGACGGCATCAATGATCCAGTCTGGGGCAAGGATACCGGCCTGCGCCTGGCAGGGGTGGACCTGCTCCACAACCCTTTGGCACCCGACCAGGGCCGCCAACCCCTGGTGCGCTATCACTACAGCCCCGAGGGCGATCTGGTGGGCGTGAGCGACCGCAGCGGCACCCAGGTGCGCGAATTCGCCTACCACAACCACCGCTTGATCCTGCACCGCGAGCGCGGTGGCCCCACCCACCGCTATGTCTACGAACACGACGGCCCCGGCGCCCGGGTGATCGAGCAGCACAACGAGGGCGGGCTGAGTTACTACTTCCATTACAACAATGCGGAAAACCACGTCAGTGTGCGCGACAACCTGGATCGGGAAGACCACTACCAGTTCGAGGGCGAAGGCGGGCTCAAGCGCTTGATTGCCCACACCCGGGCCGACGGCAGTCAGATTACCTACGACTACGGCCGCCACGGCCGCAAGGTCGCCGAGACCGATCCTCTGGGGCGCAAAACCCGCTACCAGTACGACGGCCCCGGCCACCTCACGGATCTGCATAGGCCCGATGGCACGTCACAGCACTGGGGCTATGATCATGACACCAGTCTGCTCACCCGCCACACCGATGCGGCCGCCCGCCAAACCCACTACCGCCACGATGCACACGGCCGACTGATTGAAACCCAGACCCCGGACGGCACCACCCGCTACGGCTATCCCGATCCGCAACAGCAGCCGCTGATCGCTGACCAGCCAATCGAGATCACCGACCCCACCGGCAAAAGCCGCCACCTCGCCTACAACGATGCCGGTCAGCTGATTGCCCACACCGACTGTTCGGGCCACACCCAACGTTATCAGTACAATGGCTGGGGCGAACTCATCCAAACCACCGATG
>JAKSCN010000488.1 GCA_022360595.1 Chromatiales bacterium | reverse complement strand
TCTTACTCATTTAACCCGCTCCATATATGAGACTGAGCTCTGCGCTTGATCAGCCAGCAGCTTCTTTTTCAACTGTTGCCTAGCGCGATTCAGGCGACTCATCACCGTACCCATCGGTAATTCGAGAATAGCCGCCGCTTCCGCATAGGAGAACTCACCCAGGTCGATCAGCACAACCACCTCCCGGTGGGTCTGTTTGAGTTGATCAACCGCATGGCGCACCTGAGCTATCAGTTGATCACTCTCCAGCGCCTCATCTGGGCTTTTGCGCTGTTCATCGATGCTATCGACAGCCGCTTCCGACGGCTTCTGCTGACGGCAAAAGTCCCGATAGCAGTTGGTCAGGATAGTAAATACCCAGCCTTCCAAGGCTTCGCTCTTCTCCAGCTTATGCAGTGACTTGAGCGCCTTGTAACTGGCCTCCTGCACCAGATCATCAGCCAGAGAGCGATTGCCGCACCACCCCCGAGCAACACGCAGCAGCTTCGGCCGTAGAGCCGACAACATCTGCTTGTGGCGGTTATGGGCAAAAAGGTTACTCAGCATAGTCACGCATAGGATTGGCCGTTATTTTGTAGGTTAGACGAAGCGGAACGGCTGTTTATTCCACTTTTTTGAAAAAAGTAGACTTCGATAAAAACGATACGATAAGAATTTGCCTCCCCATGGCTGACAGCCACGGGGAGAGATAGATCAGGTCAGGAAGGGATTGGTCTGACGCTCTTGTCCAAAGGTAGACATCGGACCGTGTCCGGGAATGAAATCGATATCATCGCCCAGCGGCCACAGGCGCTGTTTAATACTGGCCAGCAGCTCAGGATGGCTACCACGCGGAAAGTCAGTCCGGCCAATAGAGCCTTTGAACAGCACATCACCAACGATTGCCACCCGTTCGCCGGGATGGAAAAAGACCACATGTCCTGGGGTATGGCCGGGACAGTGCAGCACCTCCAGCTCCTCATCACCAACAGCCACAGTGTCGCCCTGACTGAGCCAACGGTTGGGTTCAAAGATTTCAGCGGGTGGGAAGCCGAACATCTCACTCTGCTTCGGCATCGCCTCAATCCAGAATTGATCCTCCTGGTGGGGCCCTTCGATGGGTAGATTCCGGGATTTAGCCAGAGAGCCGACCCCACCGGCGTGGTCGATATGGGCGTGGGTGACAAGAATCTTCTCCAGCGTGAGCCCCTCTTCCTCCACCACACTGAGGATTCTATCGAGATCACCGCCAGGATCCACCACAGCAGCTTTTTTGGTCTTCTCACACCACAGCAAGGTGCAGTTCTGTTCAAAAGCGGTAACCGGGATAATGGTAAATTTCATAATTCAGCTAACTTTCAATGCGATAAATTGAAGCGCCAGTATAAGCCCATTTCCGGAATCGATACCATCATTAGGCTTTGACCGGCTGTCGGTTGGTCAGTACCAGACCCAGCAGCACTAAAACACCCCCGAATAGCAGCGACCAGCTCAGGCGCTCCCCCAAGATGACCACCCCAAACAGGACCCCGCTCACCGGCACCAGATTAATAAATACCCCGGCACGCGCCGGGCCTATCTCTTTAACCCCTTGATAAAACCAGACAAAACCCAGCACGGTGCCAAAAATGGCCAGATAGCCGAGTGCGCCAAATACTTTCAGGTCAAACACGGAACCGTTGGTGAGTACACCTTCGACTACTGCGGGCGGCAACAGCATCAGGGTACCGGCAACGGCCGAATAGGTGACCGCGGTCAGTGGACTCAAGCCGCTCATCACCCGCTTGCCGATCAGCGTGTAGCTGACCCAGCTAATGACACAGCCGATCAGATAGATCTCCCCTATTCCCACGCCACCTTGCAGTATCAACTGGGGGTCACCCCGGGAGATCACCACAACCGCTCCAAAAACGGAGCATACGATTCCCAACACCTTCAGAGGTGTCAATGCTTCGCCAAATAACAGGAAGGCAAACAGTGCGATAAACACGGGGTTGGCCGCAATAATCACTGCGGCTCTACCCGCCTCTACTGTCTCCAATCCGGAGAAAAAGAAGACGTTATAGGCAAAAACACCTGTGAGCCCCAGCAGCACAACCGCCATCAGTTGACGGCGCGTCAAGATCGGCAGCCGCGACTGTTCGCGTACAAGCAACGGCAGCAGAATCAGTGACGAGAGCAGAAAGCGGATAAACGCAGCACTGTATGGCCCGATATCCTGAGAGATACCCCGCCCAGCGACGCAGGTGCCTCCCCAAAATAGCGCGGCCAGTACAAGCCGAATAAAGGTACTGCGCGTGGTCAAGGTTAGTCGCTACCCAACATTGCCTTTTTAAGGCTGCTGGTGACCGGCTTCTCACCCAGCCAGATCCGCAGCAGCGCAGGATAAAATTGATCGCCGGGAATAGCGCCAACCCGCTCACCGTTAACGGATACAACTGTCCCTGTGCCGGGCAGATAGTCGAGCCAGATCCGGTCTCCCTTATGGGCATCCTTAAAAAACCCGACAAAGGTCTCAATCTGCGGTTGCAGCCGAGTGAATGCTTCACTGCTCAGATTGGCTTTAAAACCATCCCACCAGCCATCATCCAGCTTCTTCTTCTCGACCTTATCGTAGAGAAAATGCATCGCTACCCGTTTTGGGCCTCGGTTCTGCTCTATCGCCTGCAGGCTATCCATCGGCTGCGCCAAATAGAGCCCGGCCACATAGATCTTGAAAAAGAACTTACTGCGCACCCCAGCCCCATTCAGCATCAGCTCAGTGCTCTCATCACTGACACGCTGTTTATCGGGTAGGGAGACCCCGGCAATATCGTAAGCCCACCCCAGGCTGGTCAAAAAAAACAGTAGTAAAAATAGAGTGATACGAGTAATTTTCATATCTATATCAATACCTTACACACACAGAGAAAAAACCACTACGGCTCTTGTATCAACCTGAAGGACCAAACTTTTATTGTTATACCTGAACCACTCGACAAAACCAATTTCCATACAACGCTCACAGTGATTGTAGTATCCTTGCGGCACCAATCGGCAACCTGTTTCGTTAAATTCTGGAGGAGAGTAAACGTGGAAATCGCCTGTCTTGATCTTGAAGGTGTCCTGATCCCTGAAATTTGGATTAACTTCGCTGAGCGAACCGGAATCGACGAACTGCGCGCCACCACCCGTGATATTCCTGATTACGATGTACTGATGACCCAGCGGCTGAAAATTCTGGAGCAACACAAACTGGGGCTGCCTGATATCCAGGAGGTGATCAACGGCATGGGACCACTGGAAGGCGCCAGAGAGTTTCTGGATTGGCTGCGCGAACGGTTTCAGGTGGTCATTCTGTCGGATACTTTCTACGAGTTTGCCGCACCCTTGATGGCTCAACTGGGCCACCCCACCCTGCTCTGCCACAAACTCGAAGTCAATGATCAAGGCTACGTAACCAATTACCATATCCGTCAGAAAGATCCAAAACGACAGGCTGTACTCGCTTTCAAGGGACTCTACTATCGAGTAATCGCCGCCGGAGACTCCTATAACGATACCAGCATGCTGGGTGAAGCCGACCGGGGCATTCTATTCCGCCCCCCTCAGAATGTGATCGACGAGTTTCCACAATATCCGGTAGCAACCGATTATGAGGCTTTCAGAGAGGCGTTTCGTACCGCCAGCGTTAGAGACATACAACCATAACAAATTGGGGGTTCTACTGTTCCATACAAAAGCCCCTCAATCACCCCATTGGCTGTAGAGTTGCCTTTGGGGTGTTTTTACGCCTCGCTCTTCTCCTCTGAACCGACACCTCTCCGATGCCGGCGATAGCCGGACTTTACCGATAAAGAAAATCCCGGTACGGCCGCTATTGCTGGAGAATCAACCACTATTTCATGAGGTACCCAATGGCGTTGAATATAAATGAGTTGATGGTTTTGATTATCGAGCCATCCGGCACTCAACAAAAAATCATCTCTGGTTATCTCACCAATCTGGGTATCGCAAAGATCAACTACGCCGAAAGCGGCAGCGATGGACTGGAACAGATGCGGCAGTATCCACCTGATCTGATCATCTCGGCGCTCTATCTGCCGGATATGAACGGCACCGAACTGATCCATACCATTCGCAATGATGAGGATCTGCAGGAGATCGCCTTTATGCTGGTCTCCAGCGAGACCCGATTCAGATACCTCGACCCCATCCGCCAGGCGGGTGTGACCGCCATTCTTCCCAAGCCGTTCAGTCCGGATGAACTGCTCATCGCACTGAACACCACCCTTGAGTATTACAACACCGATTCGGATAGCCTGGGCGATTTTGAACCAGAGAGCATCAAAGTGCTGGTTGTCGACGACAGCCGAATGGCCCGTAAACATATACGCCGGGTGCTGGAAAACATGGGGATTGAGCAGTTTATTGAAGCGGTTGATGGAGTGGACGCCCTGGAGCAGCTCTCCAGCAACTTTTTCGATTTGATCATCACCGACTACAACATGCCGAAAATGGACGGCAAGGAGCTGGTAGAGCAGATACGCAGCAACTCCAACCAGGCGGGTGTACCGGTGCTGATGGTCACCAGTGAAGAGAACAACAACCGTTTGGCGGCAGTAGAAAACGCTGGGGTTTCTGCTGTCTGTGACAAGCCGTTTGAACCCACAACTGTGCGTTCTTTGATCCAGCAATTCTTAACTGCATAATCCTAAAGATTTTTTTGCTGTATACGGCAGACCAATCTGTACTAAAATGGTGGCTACGCGCAGTTAGGGATATGTAATTTTTTGAAGCCAATGACCCAGCTTCAATGTAGTGAATTACTGTTCCAGGAAATGAGCAGAGGTAAGCATGCCTACAGTCCTAATTGTTGATGATCAGTCGATCAGTCGTATGATCCTCGAAGAGTTGATCCGCTCTATTGATGAAACCATGGATGTTGAGTCCTACGCCGACCCTATTGCGGCTCTCGACTGGGCAAAGGCCAACAAACATGACCTTGTCATCACCGACTACAAAATGCCTAACATGGACGGGGTGGAGTTCACCCACTGGTTACGACAGATTCCATCTTGTGCAGATGTACCGGTTGTCATTATCACCTCCGTCGATGACAAGGCCGTACGCTACAAAGCGCTGGAGGCCGGCGCCACGGATTTTCTCTCAAAACCGATCGATCATTACGAGTGCCGCGCACGCTGCCGCAATCTCTTGAAGCTGCGCAAACAGCAAGACATTATTCGGGACCGGGCCAGATGGCTGGAGAACGAGGTCAAAAAGAAGACCACCCAACTGCATCAACGGGAAAAAGAGATTTTGCTGCGCCTTGCCAAGGCCGGGGAGTACCGCGACGAAGAGACCGGTGGCCACGTCTGCCGCACTGCACGCTACTCCTATATCATTGCCAAGGAGCTGGGATTTAACACCGAGTATTGCGAAGTGATTCAACACGCCGCCCCCATGCACGACATAGGTAAAATCGGCATCCCCGACCAGATACTGTTGAAGCCGGCAAAATTGACCGTTTCCGAGTGGGAAACCATGCAGACCCACACCCTGATCGGCTATGAAATCCTCAAAGACAGCTCATCGGAGTATCTGAAATGCGGTGCTACAATTGCGCTCGGACACCACGAACGATTTGACGGTAAAGGCTATCCCAATGGACTTGCAGGCCAGGACATTCCCATCGAGGCGCGTATTGCCGCGGTTGCCGATGTGTTCGATGCATTGCGCTCTCAGCGTCCCTATAAACAACCCTGGCCTATCGATAAAGCGCTGGATTATCTGCGCACCCAACGAGGCAAGCATTTCGATAACGAGTGTATCGACGCATTTCTCAGCAACATCGATGAAATTATGGTGATCGAGAACAATTTTCCCGATCAAATTATCTCATCAGGAGGATAAATTGACCGGCCAATTGTAAAGACCTTACTCATACTGGCTACACACATGAATCCAAAACAATCCCTTATTATGATCAGAATTTGTACAAATTGACGGAAGAGTGGAAAATATACCTTCCCATTGATATTAATTGAGGGATCTCTGATTGATTCATGGGTGGCAAGATGCACAGTTGAAATCATCGAGTTCAAGGCAGAATCAGATGCTCCTTAGGATAAACAGCCGGGAATTGGGGAACCGGTTAGCAACAGAAGGACAGTGCCCTGAAACTAACGGAACGAAAAATCCTGCTGATCACCAAACACAGTGGTGATCGACTGGGAATCAAAGAGCACTTACGATCGTGGGATGTTGAGCTGTTGGTATCCGCGAGCATCGTGCATGCCTTTGCCTCAATCCAGCAGGCCACAGAAAACGACTCGCCCTTCCACACCATTATTTTCGATTACAACCGTTTTGAAATAAGTCCGGCGCAATTCGTTAATTGCCTGCTCAGTGAACCCTCTCTCAAGCAACCCAATATACTGGCATTGGGTAATAGTCAGACCGGTGCGGAGCTTGAAGCATTATACGCCAGCGGCAATATCAAACACCTTACGACACCGGTAGATAAAACCCAACTGTTTACCGCTCTGCACATAGCACCCATCTCAGTCGATAGCCGAACTGATGTTGTTAACATATCAGACCACTACACGCCCCCCACCATCAGGCAGCCGCTTGAAATCCTGTTGGCCACGGCCAGCAATAAAGAGAAAGAGCGGCTCAAACGGATGCTGGGACGCCATAAACACCAGGTATTCTGCGTATCAAGCGGGACCGAAACACTTGACGCGCTCGACTCCCACCACTTTGATCTTGCAATTATTGATACCCAGTTACCCGACATATCGGGCCTGGAGGCAATCAAGATATACCGGTTCAGCCGCCTGGATCAGCCTTGGGCGCCATTCATTGCACTGATCGATAATCCAACCACCAGTGAGATCAAAGAGCTCGAGCATGCTGGATTATCCACTTATATCAGTAAACCTATCGATCAGACTCTGCTTTTAAAGGCTATAGAGAAAGTTGTCGCCCACACCTCCGAAGAGGAGATGAATGAAGCACACTCATCCTACTTGTCAGCGCCCGCCTCAAGCGCCGACAAACTACATCTCGATTATCAACGCCTGGCTGAAATAGAGGAGCTGGGCAATAGCCCCCATTTCCTCAAAACCTTGGTAAAACAGTACGAAAGCGATAACGAAAGAACGCTTTCAGACATGGAAGAGGCAATCATCCACAGCGACTTCAACCACTTCCATGACCTGGGCCACCGCCTGCGAGACTGTGCCGGCAACATCGGGGCGCTACGCCTCTATCAACTAAGTGTAAGGTCCATTCGACTGAAAGAGAGAGATTTTCTGGCTGAATCCCACCACTTGCTGGATGAAATTCAGGACGCCTACAGAGAATCGCTTCTGCTGTTGAAAAAGCACATCAAACTGTCAGATAATTCCGCCCACCAATAGACCCCCTTTATGTGGAGCACTTTATGGACAAGCTGCAGGACGCGGGTATCTTCCCTTACGGAAGTGAACAGCTCTCTACCTACCAAAAACACCTTATTCGCTATCTAAGCCGAGAATTTAAACGACTCGAAGCCCGGCAGGGCGCTGTAGCCATCTCTAACCGGGGCCCGATGTGGGGGCAAACCGGTGAATTGATGGAACACCATTACGATGAGGACGACCGGCTATTTTCGACCTTTCTCGACCAGCGTCATAAGGCCTATTCCATGGCCTACTATGGCGACACAGCAGAAGAGGTGAAGGCCTCCCCGTTGTCACTGGAAGAGGCACAAACACGCAAATTCAAGATCATCAGTGAGCGCGCGGGTATCCGAGGGGATGAAAAAATACTCAACATCGGTTGTGGGTTTGGTTCGCTGGAGAGCTATCTCTACTCAATCTATCCCAAGTTAGAGATTACCAGCGTCACACCCAGCACTGTACAAGCTGACTATATCAAGGAGAAAAAATCTGAGTGTGCCCACCCTTTTCACGGCAAACGTTTTACCCTGATCAATGACGACTTTGCCAACATCCAGCCCGAGACCCTGGGACTAGAGTCGTTTGACTTAATCCTCTCCATCGGGGTGCTGGAGCATGTCAACAATCTCTACACACTCTTTAGCCGGCTTTATCAACTGCTTAAGCCAGGCGGTAAAACCTTCCACCACCTGATCACTTCGCGCATCATCATTCCCAATTTTCTTGACTCTGACAACACACTGATTGGCAAATATTTTCCCGGCGGAAAGGTCTGGCCCTTTGCAACCCTAGAGGCGCAGCATGACTTCTTTCAGCTTGAGCAGAGTTGGTTTATCAATGGTATGAACTATTACAGAACACTGGATCAGTGGCATCAACGCTTCTGGGAGAATATAGAGCAGCTCTACCCAAGTGTATTATCTGAAGAGGCGATAAAACATTGGAATGATTATTTTGTGCTTTGCAAGGCCTGCTTCGCCCCGGAAGATGGCGCAGTCTATGGCAATGGCCACTTCTTATACCGTAAAAACTAAGCCATTAGACCAGCTTGCGTTTAGGCGGGAAAGCTTTTGAGCAACAGCACAGAGTTGAGTCCACCAAAAGCAAAAGAGTTTGACAGTGCAACGTCAATCGCCGCTTCCCGCCCCTGATTCACCACATAATCGAGGTCGCACCCCTCACTCTCCCCCAAATAGTTGATGGTGGGTGGCACAAAACTGTTTTTCATCGCCAGCACACCCGCGATCAACTCAAGCCCACCTGCCGCGCCAAGGGCGTGGCCGTGCATGGATTTGGTTGATGATATCAACAACCGATCAGCATAATCGCCAAACAGTGTACGAATGGCCTCGGTTTCAGAGACATCATTTGCCTGAGTGCCGGTGCCGTGGGCATTGATATAGTGGACATCCGTAGGAGCCATGCCACTCATATTCAACGCCATCGCCATCGCCCGGGTGGCCCCCTCGGGGGAGGGGTCGGTAATATGTCCTGCATCAGCAGACATCCCTACCCCGGCAATCTCAGCATGGATAGTAGCACCCCGCCGCTGTGCACTCTCAAGACTCTCCAGCACCACCATGCCAGCCCCCTCACCCAAGACCAAACCGCTACGATCAACGGAAAACGGACGGCATGTATCGCTGGCAAGCACTCGCATCGCCTCCCACGCTTTTAACAAACCGTAGGTAAAAGGCGCATCGGTTCCACCAGACACAGCACAATCGACCATGCCGGACTGAATCAGTTGAACAGCTTGAATAATCGCATGGTTGGTTGATGAACAGGCACTGGATACGGTGAACACCGGACCAGCAATGCCTAGCTGCATACTGACCTGTGAGGCGGCCGCACTGGGCATGCCCCGGGGTATGGTCAGGGGATGCACACGCTTTCTATTGTCGCGGTAGAGTTTGCAATAGGTCTGTTCATCGGTCTCTTTACCGCCGCAACCCGTTCCTATGATAGCCGCCGAGTCACGCAGAGCCGTAGTACTCAATTGGGCGTCGGTAATTGCCTCATGGGCGGCGATCAAAGCAAACTGGGAGTGGCGATCCAGTTGGGGAAGAAGGGAAGAATCGAAATGGTTATCGGCGTCGAACTGAAAATCGTTTACTTGGGCGGCAACGCGGCACTTCAGCGCATCGGCTTCTTCGAGAACCAGGGCATCAATACCGCCCTCCCCCTTTTGGAGTTTCTGCCAAAACGGGTCGACGCCTTTACCCAGCGCTGAGATAACCCCCATACCGGTAATGACCACTCTACATGTCATGACCGCTACGCCTGTATCAGCTTTTCGACCCCTTGAATAATATCCGAAACAGTCTGCAGACTATCCAACTCTTCATTGGGGACTTCTATGTCAAAAATATCTTCGATCTCATACACTATTGTGATTGCGTCAAGCGATGTAACTCCCAGCGCATCCAGTGTAGACTCCGGGGTGATCGAACCAGCTTCAATCTGCTTCTGTTTTGCAATGGCGTCCATTACTGCAATTTTAACGGTGGTATCCATAAATGTTATACTTTTTAGCTAAATAAATACCTGCAAAGGGGTATATTGTATTCGATATATAACCTGACCGATTGTATAGATTGGCGAACAGAAAAGCGAATACTTTTCCCGGGATGGACATAAAGTTGCTATCAAATACAATTAAACCGTTATTGGACCGGGTACGCAATCGGCCAGACACCGAACTGGAACAGGCGCTGATCCGGGTCATCATAACGATCGGTGTTATTCTCTATCTTTTCTCCACCGCCGAGTCCTCCGTTATCTCGGACAAGCGACTCCTGGCGCTGCAATTATTGAGTGTATTTCTCACCGCCTCAATAGCAATTGTCATTGCCATCATCGCCAACCCCCAGATCTCTGTATCGCGGCGTATTTTCGGCATTGCCATCGACATGGCTGGCTTCAGCTTCTTTATGGCAACCACTTATGACCTGGTTGTCCCCTGGTATCCGGTCTATCTCTGGGTAGCATTTGGCAACGGCTTCCGCTTTGGAGAAAAATACCTGTACCTCTCGGCTACTTTAGCGGTTATCGGGTTCTCCGCCGTCCTTATTTTCAATGAGTATTGGCACCAAAATCTGGCCATGGGCATAGGTCTGCTGGTAGCGCTAATCGTGCTGCCCGGCTACGCGGCTGTCCTTACCCGCAGGATTAATCAAGAGAAACAGAAAGCTGAAAAGGCAAACCGGGCGAAAAGTGAATTTCTTGCCCGCATGAGTCATGAAATCCGCACCCCATTAAATGGCATCATCGCCACTGGCGAGTTGCTTAAGTCCTGCCAGCTCAACAATGAAGAGCGAGAATATGCCGATACCATTCAAACCTCTGGTGCAACACTGCTGCGCATCATCGAAGATATTCTCGATATCTCCAAAATTGAGGCGGGAAAACTGCTGATCGAGAGAATTGACTTTGACCTCCATCAGCTCGTGGATAACTCGGTCAAACTCTTCGCGGCTGAAGCCAAACAACGCAATTTAGAACTGCTCTACACTATCGACAGCAATATCAGCCCCACGCTGGTGGGAGACCCTCTACACCTACGGCAAGTTCTAACCAATCTGATAGGCAACGCCATCAAGTTCACCCGTGAAGGGCACATTCACATCCGCTGTACCGAGACCGGTAAACAAAGCGACCAGGCTATCATCAAGTTTGAAATCGAAGATACCGGCATAGGGATGTCGGAAGAGACTCTGAAACGTCTCTTTGACAAATTCACTCAAGCTGATGAAAGCACCACCCGTCAATATGGCGGCACGGGGCTCGGCACCACTATCGCCAAACAGTTGGTTCTGTTGATGAACGGGCAGATTGATGTGCATAGTGAACTTGGCGCCGGCACCACATTTTGGTTTGAAATACCACTCACGATCCAGCCCAAGCTCAGCGACCAGGAGATCGTGGAAACACTGGACAGTTATCCGATCGTTAAAATCACCCCACCCTATCTTGGTGAGACAGAGGCCGACAAACTGCTGCGCAAGTGGGGCATCGCCACCGTACCTTTCAACAACCACCAGGCGGCCATCGAGTATCTCAACTCCGATGAAAATAATATACCGATCCGCTGTATTCTTCTGGATCACTACCTCCCCTCCAGCTGCGACTTGGACCAGAAAGCACTATTGATCTCCACCGATACACTGCTGATCAATATCCAACCAAGTCACATCGTGGATAATGAGACTCACCCCAGTATCTATCAGCTGCAACCACCACTGAACCCGAATCGGCTCTACAATACACTGCACCTTTCGCTCATTCGTCAGTTGGCGGCAACACGCGCTCAGATCAATTTTGGTGAGAATTGTCAGGCCAGCCTGAACATTCTGGTTGCGGAAGACAATACAACCAATCGCATGGTCATTGGTCGGATTCTTGAAAAGGCGGGTCACCGTTACCGCCTGGTGGAAAACGGTCAAGAGGCGCTTGATATCTTAGAGCAGCAGAACTTTGATCTCATCGTGATCGATATGCATATGCCGGTACTGGGCGGACTTGAGGCTTATAAGATGTATCAGTTTGCCCACCCGGACTCCAACACACCGTTCATTATGTTGACTGCTAACGCCACTACCGATGCACAGATCGCCTGCCGTGAGGCCGGCATCAAATACTATATGACCAAACCGATCTCTGCTCATAAGCTACTCAGCATTATCGAGATCGCCTCTGCTGGTAAAGAGATCGACGGTCCAGGACACTTCATCCCCGAACACGGCACGGTGTTCGACAATACCAACACCACGATTGACCAGAGCATTCTCAACGACGTAGTAAATCTTGCCCCCAACAGCAAATTTCTCACCGAACTGCTGGAAAGCTTCGACCGCGATAGCCTGGAGCTGATCAGCGCCATGACTAAAGCGATAGAGTCCAACGACGCCATCACCTACTCAGATCTGGCTCACGCACTGAAAGGCTCAGCCTCCAACCTTGGGCTGGTAAAAATTCAGAATCTTGCACTCGACGCAGAAAAGCTTACCCCTGACCAGCTAAAATCAAACGGTCAGATACAGATAGAGCAGTTACATAGCGCTCTTCAAGAGGCTAAAAGCATTCTCACCCTAAAGTTTTCCGATGTCAGCAAAACCCTGCATTAACAGGTCAGACGCACTACCCCGCCATTAGCGACTCTTCCTGTATTGCCGGTTGTGCGCACCAGCGTTTCTCTTGCGCGTGAACAAGATACTCCATCAGACGTATGTTCTTGTCGGACAACTGCATGGCGGTATCCACCCATATCTCAATCACGTCATACAGTTCCCGGTACGCAATCGGATTGAAGTGATCAACAATACGATCCAGCGCTTTAAAGCCAAGACTGCGAGACTGCTGATGCCTGATAAACTCCGCGACCGCCTCTTCACCCCGTCCATCAGGCACCACTTCATCAATCACGCCCATCTCAAACAGCTCTGTAGCGCCATACACCTTACCGCTGGCAATAATACGCTTGGCTAAACCTGGCGATAACCGGCGGGTTAAGAAGTTATAAGCCCCCATACCTGGAAACATACCGAAAACCGTTTCGGGAAATCCAAATTTCGCACTGCGCTCCGCAATCAAAACGTTGGCTGAGAGCGCCGCTTCAAAACCGCCTCCCAATGTCTCTCCTTGAACGAGAGCAATGGTTGTAAACGGCATGTCACCACCACACATAGATTGATAAAGCATATCAATACACGCCTTGGCATAGTCATGCAATGCGTCCCGGTTGCGCTCACGAATCAACTGAACAAAATAGGCCAGATCGCCTCCCAGGTTGAACACACCCGGCAGCTCGGAACTCAACACCAAATACTTAACCGGTTTGGTTGAATGTTCAGGCTGCATTACATTGGCGATGATATTTTGCGCCTGCTTAAAATCATCCAGTAGCGGCAGACTCATACAAGGCCTGCCCGAATATTTCATCACTGCCCATAAAGCATCGGAGTCGCGGTCATAGTCGATATCCAGATGCTCAAACCGAACGATATTATGTCTATTATCTTTACGCATCATTACCATCTCCTTTAATTAGTTATTCTCCGCTACGGATTATTACTAATCTTTGTAAACACAAGTACAAAGTCTCAACTACCATACTGCATGTTCTCTATGGCTGTCCTACGACACCATATCAATCATCGTTTCAGACGTTTTCCACGCAATTCATACAGGAATGCCCTAAGTTTGAAATCACATCAGCGGCCTTTAGAAAATACCACTTAATCTTGATTAATATGTTTTATCCGAATCACATACTCCGGGTATAATTTACTGCATTTAAACCTATACGGGAGCGTACATTGCCAATAGAAATGACTGAGATTACCGGTGTTATACTGGCCGGTGGCATGGCACGTAGAATGGGAGGAACCGATAAAGGGCTTATTCAATTGATGGACCGTCCTATGATCGAATATGTTATTGCTTCCTTGACATCCCAAGTCGGTACAATCCTTATCAACGCTAACCGGAACCATGAACAGTACAGTCGATACGGCTATCCGGTAGTAGCAGACATTATTGGCGACTATTCGGGGCCACTTGCCGGCATCTCTACAGCTTTGAGTTACGCCAAAACGGAGTTGGTGTTAACCGCCCCATGTGATGGGCCATGGCTCCCTTCTGATCTCACTCATCGTCTATTAAAGCACTTTATTTCCCAAAATGCAGATGTTTGTGTCGCCCACGATGGCGATCAGATGCAACCGGTTTTTGCGCTATTTCACAAACGCGTGCAGGAAGATATCCAGGACTATCTGAATGCGGGCGAACGCAAGCTGCAGAAGTGGCTGACCCGGGTCAATCTCGCCACTGCGGACTTCTCGGACCACCCGGAAGCCTTCATCAACGTCAACACACCACAAGAGCAGCAGAGAGTAGAGAAACTGCTGCGAAATCAAAACGCTGTACAGTGATCTAGAGCCTGTCTGTACTAAACTCTGCGTGGCTTGACTCGATGGGTGGGCTCCGCAACCAATGGATCATCGGGCCAGTAGTGTTTGGGATAACGGCCTTTCAACTCTTTTTTCACCGATTCATAGGTACGCGCCCAAAACCCGGCAAGATCCTGAGTCACCTGAATAGGGCGCTGAGCGGGTGACAGCAGGTGTATCAGCAACGCCACCTCTCCCTTACAGATTCGCGGCGTATCGACACAACCAAACATCTCTTGCAGACGCACCGCCAGCACCGGCGCTTTCAGATCACTGTAATCGATACGTTTGCGCGACCCGCTAGGCACCCCAAAGTGGGTGGGCGCCAGCTCATCTAGCGCCTGTTGCTGCTCCCAGCTCAGCAGGGACAACATAATCTGGCGCAGATTTAACCGCTTCAACTGATCAGCCCGAGAAATACCGGTCAACCAGGGCGACAACCAGTCATCCAGTGTGGCCAGCAACTGGTCATCGGCAAGGTCGGGCCAGTCGGCATTGGATTGATGATGGTGTAGAAAGCGCAACCGCTGGCGCAGTTGATTTGCCTCATCATTCCAGGGCAAAACAGAGAGACCCAGTTCGCGAACACCGTTGAGTAATGCCTGAGCTTGCAGTACCGGATCAACATCCCGTAAAGGTCGCTCAGAGAGCACCAGATTACCCAGGCGCTCCTCACGATGAGCAACCACACTGCGACTTTGGCTACGCCACTCAACACATTCAGCGATGTATATATTGTCCGCCTCCAGCTCCCGCACCTCTGCCAAGGTGATCTGCGCCGCCAGGAAAATCCGCCCTTCACTTCGACCGGCATCCAGATGGGCCACCACCAGACACTCCCGCCCAGCTAACGGATCACCCTCGGGCACCAGGGCACGGCGCCCCAATACCAACTGATAGCTGCCGCGTTCACGGCTTTTACACAGAGCCACTCGATCAGGAAAGGCCAATGCAAGCAGTCCGCCGATAGAGAGCTGCTCTTTCACCTTCTCATTCACCCGTTTCTGGCCGACTACACGCTCGACCCGCTGGCCCATCTGGCGGCTACTCTGTTCAATCTGACGGCAGGCGGATAGATCGACGATACCTCGATCGATACCTGACTTACCCATCTCACGCCATCGGGCCAGAACCTGCAGCCGATCCTCGATATCGATGGAGTTAGGGGCCTTGGATCGCAGGAACATCTCCTTCTCGGTGAGAATAGCAGCGATATCGGCTGCCAAACCCAACTGCCCACGTCCTGCAGCCTCCAAGAGCATATGAGCCAGGCGCGGATGAACACCTAATTGAACCATCTTGGCCCCTTGAGTGGTCACACGCCGCTGGCTATCCAGCGCCCCCAGATAACACAGCAGCTCCACGGATTGGGCATAGGCACCCGGTGGCGGCGGATCGAGCCAACTCAGTTGGGCGGGCTCGCTCACTCCCCACTGGGCCAGCTCCAGCACCAACCCGGTCAGATCAGTATCAAGAATCTCCGGTGAGCTATCCACAGCCAGTTGACTCTGTACCGCTTTGGTCCAGAGTCGGTAACAACTACCCGGCCCCAGCCGTCCAGC
>JAKSCN010000233.1 GCA_022360595.1 Chromatiales bacterium | reverse complement strand
TTTGGAGTGTGAAGATGGATGCGTTAGCGCGTATTAAAGAGCAGGTGGAGAACAATCCTATTGTCCTCTATATGAAGGGTACCCCTCAGTTTCCCCAGTGTGGTTTCTCATCCCGTGCAGCGGCCGCGCTGCAGGATTGTGGCGTTAAGTTCGCTTATGTGAATGTACTGGCCGATGCCGAGATCTTTGAAAACCTGCCTAAGTTTGCCGACTGGCCAACTTTTCCTCAGCTCTATATCAATGGTGAGCTGATTGGCGGTTGCGACATTACGCTGGAAATGCACGCCAGCGGTGATCTACAGAAGATGGCCGAAGAGGCTGCCAAGAATTGGCCTGAAGAGTCCTGATCCACTGCGGGTGGATGGAAGACGACAGACTAGGATCGTCTTTTCCATCCACCGGTGCGATCGGTTCTCGATCGCATGTTTTACCTCCGTTTCCTCTTAAACCTGATCCTGAGGCACGTTTAACGGAAAAGGTTGCAGCTCTTGCCACCTGTTGACGATGGCGCAGAACAGCTCTGCTGTTTTCATGGTGTCATAAATAGCCGAATGGGCCTCGCTGTTATCCCACTCAATGCCTGCCGCCGCCGCTGCTTTGGCAAGCACCGTTTGACCATAGGCCAACCCCGCCAATGACACTGTGTCGAAGGTGCTGAAGGGGTGGAAGGGAGAGCGTTTGAATTTGGTGCGCTCAATGGCGGCGTTTAGAAATCCCAGGTCGAAAAAGGCGTTATGGCCGACCAGGATCGCCCGGGTGCAGTCGCTCGCCTTCACCGCTTTACGGATCGGGGCGGTGATCTCTTCCAGTGCCTGTTTTTCAGGAATCGCCATGCGAAATGGGTGATTCGGGTCTATACCATTAAAAGCGAGGGCCTTGGGGTCCAGGTTGGCGCCGGGGAATGGCTCTACATGGCATGAGAAAGATTCGTAAGGGTGTATCAGCCCTTTGTTGTCCATTCGGAGGGTGACCGCGGCGATCTCCAGCAGTGCGTCGGTCTTGGCGTCGAAACCGGCCGTCTCAACATCGACTACGACTGGCAGAAAACCACGAAAACGTCTGGCGATGGCGGGATTGTATTCTGTACCATTCATGGCGGGGAAGGATACTTGAAAGCGCGAGGGTTTACGAACCCGGTTTCGTGCAGTGTCTAGTCAAACATCG
Source organism: Chromatiales bacterium (assembly GCA_022360595.1). Classification (GTDB taxonomy): domain Bacteria; phylum Pseudomonadota; class Gammaproteobacteria; order Chromatiales; family Chromatiaceae; genus BM503. The sequence continues at coordinate 17,625 of JAKSCN010000233.1, read as the reverse complement.
GGAAGGAGAGTGTAGTAATGGTAAGGAACTGTGTGAGACTGGCTATGGGCCGGACTGGCCGCTATCTGCTGGTGTGGGTCCTGTGGATGGTAGCGGCAACTGTTGCCGCGGATGAGTTTCGTTCGGGGCTGTTGTTTCGTCTGCAGCCCAGTGTTGGTCCTGAGAGCTATCTGTTTGGCACCATGCATTCGGATGAGCCCCGAGTGATTGAGTTGGCTCAGCCCGTAGTGGACCTTATTAAGATGAGCGATAAATTGGTGCTGGAGCTGGATATGAGTCCCGGCGAGCTGCTCGCGTCGATGACCGGGATGATCATCAGCGATGGTCGTACGCTGGATCAGATTGTTGGCGCCGAGCTGTATGCGCAGACCCGTAAGGCGGTGAAGGGGCTCGGTATTCCCGAGGTGGCAGTTCGTGATTTTAAACCCTGGGCAATAGCTGTCATGTTGAGTATGCCGCCCAGTAAAAGTGGGCAGTTTCTCGATCTCATCCTCTATCAAAAGGCGGTCGAGAACGGTATTGAAGTTGTCGGACTGGAGAGTGCGAAAGAGCAGATGGGTGTATTTGATCAGATGTCTGAATCCGATCAGATTTACCTACTGCGTGAAACCCTGGCCCAACTGGATCAGATACCGTCGATGCTGGATGATATGCTCCGAGCCTATCTGGAGAGTGATCTGGCTGGGCTTGAAACACAGATGGATGCGATGTGGGGCTCAATGGATTCGGGTATTGTTGAACGCTTTGAGGAGGCAGTGATCATCTCACGTAATCACCGTATGGTGGAACGGGCGCTGCCGATATTGCAGAAGTACAGTGTGGTTATAGCTGTGGGCGCCGGTCATCTACCGGGAGAAGAGGGGCTGTTGAATCAGTTGCGCCAACGCGGGTTTAGCATTGAGAAGATTTTCTGACTATATCTTTAAGTGATGAAACCGTTGAGTGAGTTTCCAGGGAGCGGGGTTGGTCCTCTCTTCAGTGTATAGGGGTTGAACTATATATAAGTGTTACCTACTATTCACTGTTCGCCTGAGGGCACAGGCATTATGAATATTAATAAGGGTGATTGGCATGCGTGATAACGCAAGAAAGAGTTTCAAAACCTTGGGGCTGGCTTTTGCAGCGGCTACGGCATTGAGTGGTTGCGCCAGTGTTGGTGAGTATGCCGATCCCAGAGATCCCTTTGAGAGTTACAACCGAGCCATGCACAGCTTCAATGAAGCTGTTGACGAGGCGGTGCTGGTTCCTGTTTCAAAGGGTTATAAGGCGATAATGCCTGCACCTCTCGATACCGGCATCACCAATTTCTTTGGCAACCTCTCCGATGTCGGCTCAGAGGTCAATAATCTGCTGCAGTTTAAGTTGCAGCGCGCGGCGTCAGATGTTGGACGTGTAACCATCAACTCCACCATCGGCATACTGGGCTTTGTTGATGTGGCCAGCAATATGAATCTGGAGAAGTATGGCGAAGACTTCGGTCAGACATTGGGGGCCTGGGGCATTGGGCCGGGACCCTATATTGTGTTGCCGCTTCTCGGCCCAAGCAGCGGACGCGACGTAGTCGGGCGGGTTGGTGACTATTATACCGATCCGATTACCTATCTTGAGCCTGAACGCGACCGTATTCTGGTGCTGCTTTTAGAGGCAGTGGATACGCGTGCTGATCTACTGGGGGCTACCCGAGTGTTGGAGGAGGCCGCGCTCGATCCGTATGAATTTACACGCGACGCCTATCTACAGAAACGCCAAAGTGATGTTTATGACGGCAATCCACCCTTGGAACTTTACGACGAGTAATTAAGGTTGATTAATCCTAGGGCCTGTTAACAGGCCCTAATACATTGTGTGGCGAGGCCGTTCGCTACACACTCAGACTCTCTTTATTTTTTGGTCTTTTAATTCCCATAAGAAATTTTTTGCCTCTATAAATAATTAATACTTTGCAAATTAAGAAAATACTAATATACTGTTCGACAATGAAAGCGACGTTGTACCTGTCTTTCAATAATAGAAGTACTTAATTGTCGATAAAAATTTTGGAGATTAACGATGAAAAAAATTATTAAAGCTGCTGCTATCGCTGCAATGGTTGCTGCCTCTGGTTCTGCGTCTGCATGGTGGGGCTGGGGTGGTCCTTGGAACGGTCTGGGCGACGGTTTTGGTGACGGTTCTGGCGACTTCAACATGAACTTCAGTGGTCGTAGCAATATGTACGGTCGTGGTAACGGTTACGGCTATGGCAACCCATACTACGGTGGTTACGGCAACCCATACTACGGTGCACCTTACGCTCCTTATGGCGCCCCTTACGCTCCTTATGGTGCCCCTTATGCACCTTACGGCGCTCCAGTTGCTCCTCAGGCCCCTGCTGCAGAAGCTAAGTAAGAATATCCGAATTCTTAAAGAGCCTCTAACTAGCTTCGCTGGTTAGAGGCTTCTTAAACAGCACGGATGATAAGCACTTGTTATGTGCGGAATTCTCAATATGAGACAGGCCAAACGGTCTGAGTGTTAATTGGATTTACTATGAAAAAGATGATCAAACTAGCTGCTGCGGCAGCCCTCGTTGCGACTTCCATGTCAGCGAATGCCTGGTGGAACAATGGCTTCGGTGATGGGTTTGGTGACGGTTTCGCCGATGGAGCTTTCAACTTCAGCTTCAATGCGCGTAGTAACGTCTATGGTCGTGGCAACGGTTACGGTTATGGCAACCCCCACTATGGCTACCCATACTACGGTTACGCCCCTCACGGCGCGGCAATGACTGAAGAGCAGGTCAAAAACCTTCAGGAACAGCAGCAGGCGTTCGCCGAGCAGCAGGCTAAGGCTATTCAGGAAGCGGTTGAAGCCCAGCGTAAAATGGCAGAGCAGTTTGCCGCCAACTATCCAGCTGCACCTTTCACGCCTGTAGCGTTCGAAAGACCTACGCGTGAAGATCTGGAAGCGCAGCGCGAAGAGATGCGTCAGCAGATGCAGGCTCGCCGTGACCAGATGATCAAACAGATCGAAGAACAGCGTAAAGCCGCTGAAGCTCAGCAGGCTGCAGTACGCAAAGAGATGGAAGCGCGCCGCCCAGCACGCGATATCTAAAAGTACTAGATAATTTCCATCGCAAAAAACGCCCGTCAGGAGATCCTGACGGGCGTTTTTTTATGCCTGGAAAAACCGTGTTCGGCTATCTCATCTATGATTAATTGGTGGAAATCTTTAGGGTTTTTACTGGTGGCATCAGGTTTATAAATCCTGTATATTGCACAACTCAATACTAAGTATTGGTTAAAACAATAAAAGAATTTCATGTTATAGATTGGCTTTATGCAGTATGCGGTCTATACCAAAAGTAATTGATAACCGTATCTATGCACGTTGAGAGAACAATGAGATGGCAATAAAACCTGATATAGATCCGACCGAGACGCAGGAGTGGCTCGATGCCCTCGAAGGTGTCCTTGAGAATGAGGGTGTTGAGCGAGCTCACTTTTTGATTGAACGGCTGGTTGACAAAGCGCGCCGTTCGGGGGCTTACCTACCCTATAGCGCTAATACCGCTTATGTGAATACCATTCCGGTGACCCACCAGGAGCGCTTTCCTGGTGATCGCGCTATGGAGCGGCGTATCCGTTCCATTATCCGTTGGAATGCGATGGCGATGGTGGTGCAGGCAAACCGAATCTCCAGTGAGCTGGGTGGGCATATCTCCAGCTTTGCCTCCAGTGCGACCCTTTATGATGTCGCCTTCAACCACTTTTTCCGTGCCCGGAATGAGCATCAGGATGGAGACTTGGTCTTTTTTCAGGGGCACTCTGCCCCAGGTATTTACGCGCGTGCCTTTCTGGAGGGACGGATTAGTGAAGATGAACTCTATAACTTCCGCCAGGAGGTAGATGGCAGTGGTCTCTCCTCCTATCCGCACCCCTGGCTGATGCCGGGTTTCTGGCAGTTCCCAACGGTATCCATGGGTTTAGGGCCCATCATGGCCATCTATCAGGCGCGTTTTATGCGCTATCTCAATGACCGCGGCCTTAAAAATACTGAGAACCGTAAAGTCTGGGCCTTTATGGGCGATGGTGAGATGGATGAGCCGGAAGCGCTTGGCGCTATCTCCCTGGCGGGCCGGGAGCGGCTCGATAATCTGGTCTTTGTCGTCAATTGTAATCTGCAGCGCCTGGATGGACCGGTGCGCGGTAACGGTAAGATCATTCAGGAACTGGAGGCTTTTTTCCGCGGCGCCGGGTGGAATGTCATTAAAGTTATTTGGGGCGGTTATTGGGACCCGCTATTGGCGCGTGATAAAGACGGCACCCTGATAAAGCGTATGGAAGAGTGTGTCGATGGGGACTACCAGGCCTATAAAGCCAAAGGTGGTGCCTATACCCGTGAGCACTTCTTTGGCAAATACCCTGAGCTGGCCGATATGGTCGCCAATATGACCGATGAGGATATCTGGCGCCTGAATCGTGGTGGTCATGATCCGCACAAAGTGTATGCCGCTTATGCTGAGGCCTATCGCCAGACGGGCAAGCCTACCGTTATTCTTGCCAAGACAGTGAAGGGCTACGGTATGGGAGTTGCCGGAGAAGGTCAGAACATCACTCACTCCCAGAAGAAGATGGGTGAGGTGGCGCTGAAGGGTTTCCGGGATCGGTTCAATATCCCAATTCCCGATGAGCAATTGGCGGCAACGCCTTTCTATAAACCGCCGGTGGACAGTCCTGAGCTGAAATACATGCAGGAGCGGCGTGAAGCGCTGGGGGGCTATCTGCCTGCCCGTTCAGTGGAGAGTCCGCGTCATGTTGTACCGGATCTCAGTCTGTTTCAAGCGATGGTCGATGGCAGCGGGGATCGCGAGATGTCCACCACCATGGCCTTTGTGCGAATTATCACAACGCTGATTCGCGATAAGGGAATGGGCAAATATGTGGTGCCGATTATCCCGGATGAGGCGCGTACCTTTGGTATGGAAGGGATGTTCCGCCAGCTCGGTATCTACTCTTCAGTCGGCCAGCTCTACACGCCGGTCGACTCTGACCAGGTGATGTATTATCGCGAAGACAAGAAAGGACAGATTTTGCAGGAGGGGATCAACGAAGCGGGGGCGATGTCCTCCTGGATCGCCGCGGCTACCTCTTACAGTAATCATGGCCTGAGCATGATTCCTTTCTACGTCTACTACTCCATGTTCGGTTTCCAGCGTGTTGGCGACCTCGCATGGGCTGCCGGTGACATGCAGGCCCGTGGCTTCCTGATTGGTGGAACCGCCGGGCGCACCACTCTGGCGGGTGAAGGTCTGCAGCATCAGGATGGCCACAGCCATCTGCAGGCGGCAACCATCCCCAACTGCGTCGCGTATGATCCCGCCTTTGCCTATGAGCTGGCGGTGATTATTCAGGATGGCCTGCGTCGCATGTACCAGGAGCAGGAGAATCTCTTCTACTACATCACGGTGATGAACGAAAACTATGTCCAGCCGGCCATGCCGAAGGGTGTAGAAGAGGGCATCATCAAAGGGATGTATCTCTATCAATCCAGCAAGGCCAAGGCTAAGCATGTGCAGTTGATGGGCAGTGGCACTATCTTCCGCGAGGTAATCGCCGCCGCTGAACTGCTGGAGAAGGACTTTGGTGTCAGCGCCGATGTCTGGAGTGTCACCAGTTTCAATGAACTCAGACGTGATGGTCTGGATGTGGAGCGCTGGAACATGCTCCATCCAGATAAGAAACCACGGGCCAGCTATGTGGAGAAAACACTGGCTAAACGTAAAGGCCCTGTCATTGCGGCAACCGACTATATGCGGGCCTACCCGGATCAGATTCGTCAGTTCGTGTCTGGCTCTTTCCGTGTGCTGGGTACTGATGGCTTTGGGCGCAGTGATTCGCGTAACCAGTTGCGTAAATTCTTTGAAGTCAATCGTTACTACATCGTGTTAGCGGCGCTGAAGTCACTGGCTGATAACGGTAGTGCAACTGCCGACGATATGGCTAAGGCGATTAAGAAGTACCGCATCGATCCAGAGAAGCCGAATCCGGTAACCGTCTGATAAAGAGTTCAACCGTCGCTGCAGGGCAGGGACGTGAAATGTTGGAGGCCCAAGGTGGGTACTGAAACTAAAGTATTTGTACCTGATATCGGTGATTTTGCCGGGGTGGAAGTGATTGAAATCCTGGTGAGTGCTGGTGATCAGATAGATGTAGAGCAGTCGTTGGTGACGCTGGAGAGCGACAAGGCGACGATGGAGATCCCCTCGCCGTCGGCGGGGCAGGTAAAGTCGGTAGCGATCAATCTTGGTGACAAGATTAGTGAAGGGGATCTGCTGCTGGTGCTGGAAACTGATACGGCTGCAGTAACGGAAGCTGCGCCTGTAGATGAGACGCCGGCCAAGAAAGCGCCGCCTTCACCCGCTGCTGAAGAGGTGGAAGAGGTGCAGGCGCCAGCGCCGGCTCCGGCGAAAAAAGATGCTGAGCGTTTGCCGGGTGATAAGGTGCCTCAGCAGCCACCGGTATTGGTAAGACCTTCGGATGTGCCGGAGCGTAATCCTCATGCCAGTCCTTCAGTGCGGCGTTTTGCCCGGGAGCTGGGTGTCGATCTGTTGCTGGTCAAAGGCTCCGGACACAAAGAGCGTATTCTCAAAGAGGATGTGCAGCGCTTTGTGAAACAGACCTTGGCGGGTGGTGGTGCTGCACCCCAGGCGATCGGTGCATTCAAACTCCCTGCGATCCCTGAAGTGGATTTTGCCCGCTTTGGTGAGGTGGAGGAGAAACCGCTGAGTCGTATCAAAAAGATCAGCGGTAGTCATCTCAGTGCCTGTTGGCTCAATGTGCCCCATGTTACTCAGTTTGACGAAGCGGACATTACCGAACTGGAGGCATTCCGCCAGGAGCAGAAGGCGAATGCAGCACAGCAGGAGATCCGTCTCACCTTTATGCCGTTTCTGATGAAGGCTTGTGTTGGGGCGTTGCAGGCTCTGCCCGATTTCAACAGCTCATTGACTCCTGACCAGGAGAGCCTGGTCTATAAAAAGTATTTCCATATCGGTGTTGCTGTGGATACGCCTAACGGACTTGTTGTTCCGGTGATCAAGGATGTGGATAAGAAAGGCGTCTATGAGCTGGCCAGCGAGCTGGCTGAGGTTAGTGGTCGAGCCAGAGAGGGCAAGTTGGCCCCCGCCGATCTGCAGGGCGGCTGTTTCTCTATCTCAAGCCTGGGCGGTATTGGCGGTACGGCATTCACGCCGATCGTCAATGCGCCGGAGGTGGCGATTTTGGGTGTATCGCGTTCATCCATGAAACCGATCTGGGATGGCGCTGAATTTCAGCCACGTCTCATGTTGCCTCTGTCGCTCTCCTATGATCATCGGGTGATTGACGGTGCCCAAGCGGCCCGTTTCACCAGTTATCTGGCAGAGCTGTTGAGCGATATTCGTAAATTGTTGCTGTAAATATCGGTGTTTTTCTGGTCGATGATCTCATTATCGGCCAGAAAAACGGATCAAAATGGCTGTTTTCCCATTTTTTGGCTTCCAAAATAGATTTTTTATTCAGTAAATTGATATTAGGATAAATGTCCAAATGTATTTTTGCATTTTCGTTTCATTTTGACTGAAGATACGCTAGTCTTGGTATGCTGCTGTATAAAAAAATTCTTTACACCCATAGAGGATAAGTGAAATGAGTGAGCTGACTGATATCACCCTTCCGGATATCGGCGATTTTGAGCAGGTGGATATTATAGAGGTATTGGTGTCCACTGGTGATGAGGTGGAGGCTGAAGACCCCCTGATAACATTAGAGAGCGACAAAGCTACAATGACCATTCCATCGCCTCACGCCGGCACCGTTGGTGAAGTGCAGGTGAATGTCGGCGACAAAATTTCACAGGGCGGGTTGATTCTCACCATGCAACTGGCCAAGGGTGAATCAGCAGATGTGAAGCGTGAGTCGAGCGTGGCGCCGGTTTCCGATGTCGTCAAAGGTGCGGCCGATATTCAGGCGGATGTGGTTGTTCTGGGTGCCGGGCCTGGTGGTTATACCGCCGCTTTTCGCGCTGCCGACCTGGGTAAAAAGACCGTGCTGATTGAGCGCTATGCTTCGCTGGGTGGTGTCTGTCTCAACGTCGGTTGTATCCCCTCTAAAGCGTTGTTGCATGCTGCGGATGTGATCAACGAAGCAGCTGAGATGGAACACATGGGGATCAGCTTTGGCAAGCCGAAGATTGATCTCGACAAGTTGCGTGCCGGCAAGGATAAGGTGGTTAACCGTTTGACCCAGGGGCTCACTGGATTGGCCAAGCAGCGCAATGTGCAGGTGGTGCAGGGCTGGGGTAAGTTTGAATCGCCCAACCGCATCGGTGTCGAAACGGCTGAGGGTAAGGTCTCTATCGCCTTCGAAAATGCTATTATCGCCTGCGGCTCGCGTCCGGTTGAAATTCCGGGTTTCCCAAATGATGATCCACGCCTGATCAACTCAACCGGTGCACTGGAACTGGAAGATATTCCAAAGAAGATGCTGGTGGTCGGTGGCGGTATCATCGGTCTGGAGATGGGGACTGTCTACAGTACGCTGGGTAGCCAGATCGACGTGGTTGAACTGATGCCGGGCCTGATTCCCGGTTGCGATACCGATCTGATCCGTCCCCTGCAGAAGCGTCTCAAGGATCAATTCAACAGCATCATGCTGGAGACCAAGGTCACCGAAATCAAGGCCCAGAAGAGTGGTTTGAAGGTCTACTTTGAAGGTAAGAATGCGCCAGAGAAACCGCAGCTCTATGACAAGGTGCTGGTAGCGGTAGGGCGTGTGCCGAACGGCAAGTTGATTGGCGCCGAGCACGCGGGTGTGAATGTCGATGAGCGTGGTTTTATCTCCACTGATCAGCAGATGCGCACCAATGTGCCGAATATCTTTGCGATTGGTGATGTGGTGGGGCATCCCATGTTGGCCCACAAAGCAACCCATGAAGCGAAGACGGCTGCCGAAGTGATTGCCGGACTGCCGGCGCTGTTCGATCCGATGACGATTCCGTCAGTGGCCTACACCGATCCTGAAGTGGCTTGGATGGGACTGACCGAAATCGAGGCCAAGGCCCAAGGTATCGAGTACGAGAAAGGTGTTTTCCCGTGGGCAGCATCCGGTCGAGCACTGGGTGTAGGTCGCGAAGAGGGGATGACCAAATTGCTGTTTGACCCTGAGACCAAGCGCATTCTGGGTGCCGGTATTGTCGGTGTGAATGCCGGTGAACTGATCGGTGAAACCGTGCTGGCGCTGGAGATGGGAGCTGACGCGGAAGATATCGGATTGACTATTCATCCGCATCCGACTCTGAATGAGACCATCTGCATGGCTGCTGAGATGGCGGAAGGCAGTATCACTGATCTAATGCCCGCCAAGAAGCGTTAAACCCTGTTCCGGGCCAGCCCGCTGGCTGGCCCGATCCAACCTCATAACTTCCCCAATAATGAAACTCAACTATCGGGAATACGGCAGTTATCACGAATCCCGTTCAACTCTGGTGTTCTTGCACGGTCTGCTTGGTTCATCGGTCAACTGGCATGGTATCGTGCGGGCGCTGGAGTCGGACTACCATATTCTGGTGCCTGATCTAAGAAATCACGGCCAGTCGCCCCACAGTGACGATGTCTCCTATCAGTCGATGGCGACCGATGTGGCTGAGTTGCTGGATGATCAGGGGCTTGAATCGGCTACCCTGATCGGCCACAGCATGGGAGGCAAGGTGGCAATGTGGCTGGCGCTCTCCCAGCCTCAATGGATCGATCAGCTCGCTGTTGTCGATATCGCACCGGTCAGTTATCCCAACCGTTTTAGCAAACTGTTTGAGGCGCTGCAGTCGGTTGATCTGGCAAACCTGGAGAGTCGTCAGCATGCGGATCAGCAGCTTGCCCGGTATTTGACTGATTTCGGGTTGCGTCAGTATCTGTTGCAAAACCTGATGCTGGATAAAGATCGTTGGTGCTGGCGCGTGAATCTGATTGAGTTGGCGAGTCAGATGCCGGAAATCATCGCCTTCCCTGATATTGGCTCCACAGCACCGTTTCTCGGAGAGACACTCTTTATATATGGGGGTAACTCAGATTACCTTGCTCCGGCATATGAGGGGCAAGTGCGTGAGCTGTTTCCCTATGCCCGGCTCAGGAGTATTGCCGGTGCTGGTCATTGGGTCTACGCTGAGCAGCCGCAGCTTTTTCTTGGAGTGTTGAAAGGATTTCTTGGGGATACTGACTGAGCGGCCTTGGCGCCGGTTAACAGGCCCTGGTTCACGGATTTCCATCCGGCTATTCTCATTTATGGCTAATCGCTGTTAGTCTTACCCTGAAGCGGCGGCTGCGGATGCCGTTGCACATTTGGAAAATGGCGATATACCCATGAGCAATAATAAAAACACCTTGATCGGAACCCTGACGGAAGTTCATGAAAGCAGCATGAGCGCCACTCTCCTGAGTGGTGATAGCGGGGAGTTTCCCGTTGTTGAGCATGACGGTGTCAAGATCCCCGTGGGGCAGCTTGGCTCTTACGTGATTGTCAGGCAGCGTGGCATTGAAGTCGTGGCCATGGTGGTGCGCGCCTTTCAGGAAGATGAATATCTGAGCGGGCGGGATCAATATATAACCCACGGACGGCTTAGTCTGGTGCCGCTGGGTGAGTTGGCCAAAAACCGCACGTTCCAGCGCGGGGTGGTGCACTATCCGACTCCTGGAGCCGAAGTGCACGTGGTTCTGCCGGAAGAGATCGATATCCTTTTCAAAAAATACCGCCAAACCGGCTTTGAGCTGGGCTATCTGCCATCGCTCACCTCTATGGGGGTCTGTCTTGATCCGGCCACCTTGTTTGCTCGCCATCTGGCTATTCTTGGTCAGTCTGGTTCGGGCAAATCCTGGAGCGTCACCAGTACGCTGCAGCGTACGGTCAAAACCATGCCCAATGCCCATATCATCCTGCTCGATCTGCACGGCGAGTATGTCTGGACCGATGATAACGGCAAACGCCACTCAGCCTTCGATGAGGAAAACCACCGCTATATCGATGCTCGCGAGTTGGAGATCCCTTACTGGCTGCTTACCTTTGGTGAGTTGGTCGACCTGCTGATCGATCGGGATGACGAGAAGGCCTCGACCCAGATCGCCTTCTTACGCGAAGTGCTGTTGGCGCTACGAAAAAAGGCCAACAAGGATATGGCCGATGTGCATATCTCCATCGACTCACCGGTCTACTTCTCCCTGGCCGAGCTGTTTCATCAGTTCAAGCGGGCCAACGAGCAGGTGAGTGACTTCGGTAAGGTGAAGGGACCGCTCTACGGTCAGTTCGATGAGTTTTTGGTAAAGATGCAGAGTCGCTTTAACGATGTTCGTTACGACTTTCTGTTCAAGCCCAAGCGGCGTAAGTCGTCGGATACCCTGGCGGATCTGCTCCGGGACTTTGTCGGTATCGTCAAACCCCATCGTCAGATTACTGTGATTGACTTCAGCTCTGTTCCCTTTGATGTACGGCCCACGCTTTCTGCCCAGGTGGGTCGTCTCGCTTTTGAGTTCAACTATTGGAACCCCCGCTCGCGTGAGTTCCCGATACTGCTGGTCTGTGAAGAGGCGCACGCCTACATCCCGCGCAGCGCTGGGACTCAGTTCGAAGGGACCCGCCGCTCGATGGAGCGAATCGCCAAAGAGGGCCGTAAGTACGGGGTCGGCCTGGCAGTAGTGAGCCAGCGTCCACATGAACTCTCCGAAACGGTGCTGGCCCAGTGCAGCAGCTTTATCTGCCTGCGTGTCACCAACCCGGATGATCAGCGCTATATCCGTGATCTGGTGCCCGATGCCGAGGCGGGGCTGGTCAGCATCCTCGCCGGTTTAGGGCGTGGTGAGGCGATGGCCCTGGGTGAATCGACCCCGCTGCCGACCCGTTTTCAATTCCATCAACCGGATCCTCAGCCCAACAGTAACGACATCGACTACTACACCATGTGGAAAGATGAGACGATTGAGGTGGATGTGGACGCCATCGTACAGCGCTGGTGGAAACAGGAGCGCTGATTTTCTTGGCCTAACGATAGATCGCTACGCTATAATATCCCGTTTTCCCGGATACCGGCCGCTTGCCGCGGCTTTGATAATTTTGTGGAGTGAGCGACATGTCTGCATCAGACGTAAAGAAAGTTGTTCTGGCGTATTCAGGTGGTCTGGATACCTCAATTATTCTGAAATGGCTGCAAGAGGAGTACGGTTGCGAAGTCGTGACCTTTACGGCTGATATCGGACAGGGTGAAGAGGTTGAGCCGGCACGTGCCAAGGCTGAAGCTGCCGGGGTGAAAGAGATCTACATTGAAGATCTGCGTGAAGAGTTCGCTCGCGACTATGTTTTTCCCATGTTTCGTGCCAACGCCGTTTATGAAGGCGAGTATCTGCTTGGCACCTCAATCGCGCGTCCTTTGATCGCCAAGCGTCTGGTTGAGATCGCCCAGGAGACCGGTGGCGATGCCATCTCTCACGGCGCTACCGGTAAGGGTAATGACCAGGTTCGCTTTGAATTGGGCGCTTATGCCCTGATGCCCGATGTGAAGATCATCGCCCCTTGGCGTGAGTGGGATCTGCTCTCCCGTGAAAAGCTGATGGCCTACGCAGAGGAGCACAACATCCCGGTTGAGATGAAACGAGACGGTAAGAAGTCTCCTTACTCCATGGATGCCAATCTGCTGCACATCTCTTACGAAGGCTACGACCTGGAAGATCCCTGGAATGAGCCCGGTGAAGATATGTGGCGCTGGACCGTGTCACCTGAAAAGGCGCCCGATACCCCAACTTACATCGAACTCACATACGAGAAGGGTGATATCGTCGCTATCGACGGCGTGAAAATGGGTCCGGCTGAAGTGATGGAGAAGCTCAATGAGCTGGGCGGCGCCAACGGTATCGGTCGTGACGATATTGTTGAGAACCGCTACGTCGGTATGAAGTCCCGCGGCTGCTATGAGACACCCGCCGGCACCATTATGCTGAAAGCGCACCGCGCCATAGAGTCGCTGACTCTGGATCGTGAGTCCGCCCACCTGAAAGATGAGCTGATGCCGCGTTATGCCAAGCTGGTCTACAACGGTTACTGGTGGAGCCCTGAACGCGAGATGCTGCAGGCGGCCATCGATCAGACTCAGGAAGTGGTCAATGGTGTAGTCCGGGTCAAGCTCTATAAAGGCAATATTATGGTAGTGGGCCGCAAGTCCGAGACCAATAGCCTGTTCGATGAGTCGATCGCCACGTTTGAAGATGATGCCGGCGCCTATGATCAGGCTGATGCCGGTGGCTTCATCAAGTTGAATGCTTTGCGGTTGCGCGTGGCAGCACGCAGAAAAGGCTGATCGCAGCCCGCTATGCACCGAATTACAAACCCGGCCCAGTGCCGGGTTTGTTGTTTTCAGGGATAAAAAAGAGCAGTTTGGTAGGAAATGGGTGTGTGGTAAAAATTATTTAATATCAGTTTGTTATGTTCGATATTCAGTATCTGATTAGAGATTTTTACCGTTTTTATAAGAAATTTGCATAGCAAAACCTCACCCTCCCCAGTGTTACCTGTGCAACAATAACAATCCGTATTCCCATAATATTATGGAGTAGTGATTGATGGTCTCTTTAGAAACCCCTGTCTGCGACTTTGACCAGCCGGCTATCGATTTTGAGCTGCCTGGTGTGGATGGCCAGATGTGGACGCTAGAGAAGTGCCGGGGTCCCAAAGGCCTGTTGGTTATGTTTATCTGCAATCACTGTCCCTATGTAAAAGCGGTGCGTGAGCGCATTGTGCGTGATACCGCCGAACTGCGTGAGATGGGTATTAATAGTGTGGCGATCATGTCGAACGATCCAACTCTTTTTGAGGAGGATTCGTTCGAAAACATGCGCAAGGTGGCGGAAGCATTTAACTTTCCTTTCCCCTACCTGTTCGATGAGAGCCAGGAGGTGGCCAAGGCCTACGGCGCTGTCTGCACACCAGACTTTTTTGGATATAACGCCGAGTTGGGTCTGCAATACCGTGGGCGTCTCGATGAGAGCCGCAAAGAGACCGCGCCTGAAGGTGTGCGACGCGATCTGTTTGAAGCGATGAAAGAGGTGGCTGAAGCCGGTAAAGGACCTCAGCAGCAGATACCCAGTATCGGCTGTTCGATCAAGTGGAAAGAGTAATTGATATTGTGCGGCGCAGCATTACAGGGTTGTTATTTCAGTAGAAAAATAGTGATATTTCATGAGGTTGTGGTAATTGTGCGGTGATCGCTTTTACCCCCATTAACGGATGTTGGGTTGCCGCTGCCGGATGAATGAGTTAAGAATAGCGCTCCATTATTTTCGTGGATTGGGGAATCCGAGGGAGCCACGGGCCTGTAACACTTCGAGGTATTGAAGGAGTTTGCAGGTTTTCAATGTAGAGAATCATATGATGTCGTCATGCCGGATCAGCCCTGATACACGGTGGCAGTGGAGGCGGTATCTGCAAGTTTTTCGGGTTGAGTTAAGCAACCTGAGCCGAATTGACAATTTCTAACAAGCATATTGAGAGGAGGGATTTATGTCCTCACGCAAACAACTCGCCAATGCCATTCGTGCTCTGAGTATGGATGCCGTTCAAAAAGCGAACTCTGGTCACCCCGGCGCCCCTATGGGTATGGCGGACATTGCCGAGGTGCTCTGGAACGATTACATGAAGCACAATCCGCAAAATCCGCAGTGGGCTGATCGTGACCGTTTTGTACTCTCCAATGGTCATGGCTCGATGCTGATCTACTCCCTGCTGCATCTGGCTGGTTATGATCTCTCCATCGATGATCTGAAATCCTTCCGTCAACTCCACTCAAAAACCCCAGGCCATCCGGAGTACGGCTATGCGCCCGGTGTTGAGACCACTACCGGCCCGCTGGGTCAGGGCATCACTAACGCCGTGGGTATGGCGATCGCTGAAAAGGCAATGGCCGATCAGTTCAACCGTGATGGTCACGATATCGTTGATCACTACACCTACGTATTCCTGGGCGACGGTTGTATGATGGAAGGTATCTCTCACGAAGCCTGTTCTCTGGCCGGTACTCTGGGCCTGGGTAAACTGATCTGCTTCTACGATGACAACAACATCTCTATCGATGGTGAAGTACGTGGTAGTGAAGAGGCGCCAGCCTGGTTCAGCGACGATACGCCAAAACGTTTTGAAGCCTATGGCTGGCACGTTATTCCCAAGGTTGATGGTCATGACGCGGACGCAGTCAAAGCTGCAATCGAAGCGGCCCGTGCTGAGTCTGACAAACCTACTATGATCTGTTGTCAGACCATTATCGGTTTTGGTTCACCCAACAAGCAGGGTAAAGAGGAGTGTCACGGTGCGCCACTGGGCGCCGATGAGATCGCGGCGACTAAAGAGTCACTGGGTTGGAACTACGGTGATTTTGAAGTACCTGCCGATGTTTACGCCGGTTGGGATGGGAAAGAGAAGGGTGCTGCGGCCGAGACCGATTGGAACGGCCGTTTTGAAGCCTACGCTGCCGCTCACCCCGAGCTGGCTGCTGAATTCAAACGCCGCATGGCCGGCGATCTGCCGGCCGACTTTGAAGAGAAAGCACAGGCGTTCATCAAATCAGTCGATGAGAAAGGCGAGAAAATCGCCAGCCGTAAGGCCTCGCAGAACTCCATCGAAGGCTACGGCGCTTTCGTACCTGAGTACATGGGCGGCTCCGCTGACCTGGCCGGTTCCAACCTGACCATGTGGTCTGGCGCTAAAGGTTTGAGTGCCAATGACTGCTCCGGTAACTACATCCACTACGGTGTGCGCGAATTCGGTATGTCCGCCATCATGAACGGTATTGAACTGCACGGCGGCTTCAAAACCTACGGTGCGACCTTCCTGATGTTCTCTGAGTACGCCCGTAACGCGCTGCGCATGGCGGCGCTGCTGAAGCAGAGCCCCATCCATGTTTACACCCATGACTCCATCGGTTTGGGTGAGGATGGTCCTACCCATCAGCCGGTCGAGCAGACAGCTACCTTGCGTATGATTCCACGCATGTCCGTATGGCGCCCTTGTGATGCGGTTGAAACGGCTGTCTCCTGGAAAGTTGCGCTGGAGCGCAAAGGTGGCCCGACCAGCTTGATTCTCTCTCGTCAGGGTCTGCCGCACATGAATCGTAATGCCGATCAGATTGCCGCAATCGCCAAGGGCGGTTACATCCTCTCTGATTGCGACGGCGCACCTGAAGCGATTCTGATCGCCACCGGCTCTGAAGTTGAACTGGCCAAGACTGCCGCTGAAGAGCTGGCGGGTAAAGGTCGCAAAGTACGCGTGGTCTCCATGCCATCGACCGATACCTTCGATGCCCAGGATGCGAGCTATAAAGAATCTGTCCTGCCAAGCAGTGTTACCACGCGCGTGGCTGTTGAGGCCGGTGTTACCGGTTTCTGGATGAAATATGTCGGATTGAACGGCAAGGTGATCGGTATCGACACCTTCGGTGAATCCGCACCTGCCGGCGATGTGTACAAACACTTCGGCATCACTACCGAGAACGTAGTGAAGGCAGTGGAGGAGATTATCTAAAACAGGCGCTGGAGCTGGGAGCGCGCTACAATGCGCTCTTGGCTTGACAGTTTTACAAAATTTGCCCTTAAGTAATCAGGAGGCTTTTTATAATGGCTATCAAAGTAGGCATTAACGGTTTTGGCCGTATTGGACGCATGGCATTCCGTGCAATCGCAAAAGATTTCCCCGAAATTGAAGTTGTCGGTATCAATGATCTTTTGGATAACGATTACCTCGCATACATGCTGAAGTATGACTCTGTACACGGAAACTTCGACGGCGATATTTCTGTTGAAGGCGACACCATGATCGTTAATGGTAAAAGCATCCGTCTGACTGCGGAACGTGATCCTGCTGACCTGAAATGGGACGAAGTAGGCGCCGATATCGTTTTGGAATGTACCGGTTTCTTCCTGACTGAAGAGGGTTGTCAGAAGCACATCGCTGCAGGCGCTAAGAAAGTTGTTATGTCTGCGCCTTCCAAAGACGGCACCCCCATGTTCGTATACGGCGTAAACCACGAGACTTACGCTGGTCAGGCAATCATCTCTGCCGCTTCTTGTACCACTAACTGTCTGGCGCCTGTTGCTAAGGTTCTGCACGACAACTGGGGCATCAAGCGTGGTCTGATGACTACCGTTCACGCCGCAACCGCTACCCAGAAAACTGTTGACGGTCCTTCCATGAAAGACTGGCGCGGTGGTCGCGGTATCCTGGAAAACATCATTCCATCTTCTACCGGTGCCGCCAAAGCGGTTGGTGTTGTTCTGCCTGAGCTGAACGGCAAGCTGACTGGGATGGCTTTCCGTGTACCTACCTCTGACGTTTCAGTAGTCGACCTGACTGTTGAGCTGGACAAAGAGGCCAGCTACGACGAGATCTGTTCGGCTATGAAAGCCGCGTCCCAAGCGCCAGGTATCGGCGATACCTTGGGCTACACCGACGAGAAAGTGGTTGCTACCGATTTCCGCGGTAACAGCAACTCCTCTATCTTCGATGCTGAAGCCGGTATCGCTCTGGATGGTACTTTCGTGAAAGTGGTTTCCTGGTACGACAACGAGTACGGCTACACCTGCAACAT
>JAKSCN010000111.1 GCA_022360595.1 Chromatiales bacterium | reverse complement strand
GCTAATCCGCTTGCGCTCAGCGACAGTAACAATGCCCCAAACAGAAAATAGAAGGCGTAGTAATGGAGGATATCGGCATCGAAAATCAGCATGTTCAACAAACCGATCACCAATAAAAAGGCAGCGCGTTTCATGGTTACCCACACAGTGCGCTCCCGATTGCTGCGCAGCCCAAAAAGCCCCAGCCCGATACCTGCAAGTACGACGAAAGTCGCCGCCGCACGGCCTTCCAACATAGCCGCCAGGCGAGATAACCCGTCATCGCCACCGTCGGCACCCATGACGATTTTAAAATTGACAATCACCATACCGACGAAGGCGATGAAACGCGCAAGATCCAAACCTTCCAACCGTGATTTTGTGGATGATGCCGTCATTGTTAGCAATCTCAAAAAGCGGACTCAATTGAGGTAAATAAGAGGCAAAATCTGCATCGAATCACCGCTCTCCCGGTGCGTAAAAGCTGCCTCCTGAAACCTGGGCTCGGAGAGCTTCCCCTCATGATTGGAAATGCTAAATCCTTCAGTGGGTATGCCAAAAAAACTGCTATCCAAGTCGTTATTACCATTCTCATCATGTACTGCGATGGCTGCATAAGTACCCCCAGGAAAATCGGGGATCATCACTGTTCGGGAAGGGGTGTGAAACTTCAGCGAAACAAAGGTGTGGTATTGCTCTGCATTACCGGATAGCACTTCGTAGTCTCGCGCATTATCAAAGACAGAAATAAGAATATTGCCATTTGCATTGCGGATATTCGTCACGTTGAGCTGCAAATCCCCTGCATGAGATGAACAGACCAACCCGAGTGAGACCAGCATCGAGAAAGAACATCGGTTCAATTTCATCTTCCGAAAAGCAGTATTCATATAGCGATAACTGACTGTTTTAAGCTAAAATACGGAACGCACTTGTACCATATCTCAATTTGAGTTACGGTACAAGTGCGTTCCGTTACTTTTTTTGGAGATTGAGCATGACACCCCAACTGGATGCGCGGGCCAGACGGTCACAACGGGCCCTACTTAAAGCAGGGCTAGAGCTACTCAACACAAACCCTGAAGCCACCCTCAGTGACATTGCCATTCACGCAGGTGTAGGAAGAACAACGCTGTACCGCCAATATGAGACTCGAGAAAAACTGATTACCGCCATCGCCATCGACTGCCTTGAAACCATTGATGAGGTCACCGCCCCAATTGAAAAGCAAGCAAAGTCGGCACTGGACGCCATTCGCCTACTGTTCGAACTGGCGATGCCGCTTACACAGGAGTTCCAGTTTTTGATGAATCTCGATCAGTTAGTGGAAGACAACCCAGAAATCATTGAAATAAACGAAAAGCAAAAAAAGGAGATGATTGAGGTCATTGAATACGGCAAGAAAAAGGGGGAGATCAATAAGTCGCTTCCCACCACATGGGTAATCAATCTGATCGAAGGGCTTTTCTATATCGGTTGGTTGCAACAAAAACAGGAAAACTTTTCACCACAAGAAGTAGCAAAGCTGGCATTCACCTCTTTTAGTAAAGGGGTATCAACTCACTGATCTCTTTGCCTCACGGGACGACCAAATTTACCCATGCAAGCACTATCAACGAAAACCGTTAGCTTCCAATGGCAGGACGATATCTCCCTAAGGAAAATCGCAAGCCACTACCGAAGCGGCGTCATTATCACCTGGATTTTACTGCTCGCGGAATCGATTGCCATGCTGCTGTTTCCACTGGCCATCGGTTTCAGTGTCGACTCGCTTATCAACGAGAGTAACACCGGTATTATTGCTTTAGGGGTTTTGTGTGCTGTGGTGCTGGTATTTGCGGCGGGCCGGCGCTTCTATGACACACGAGTTTACGCGGCCATCTATCGCGATATGGCGACAACACTGGTTGAACAAAAACGCGGCAACGGTGTAGCAACGACAACACTAACGGCACAAGTCAACCTGCTTTATGAAATCGTCGAATTTTTCGAAAACTCGCTGCCCTCACTGATCGGAGCTGCCATCGCATTTTTCGGTGTCACAGTAATGTTGGGGTTGATAGACCTATGGGTGATGGCAAGTTGTCTGCTCGCATC
>JAKSCN010000370.1 GCA_022360595.1 Chromatiales bacterium | reverse complement strand
GGATGCTAGCGCTAAAGCAACACGCCTTGCGATGACAATTGTCATGGGGCTTGCTTAGCGGATGATGCTAATGGCTGCAGTGCCAGCATCACCGGTTGGCGGGCGATTATAACGGGGTGCTCAGTGCATTACTGTGATCTATTTCCAGATTTGTTGTGAACCTATGTGTTGATCAGATGATAGCTTTGATGCTATTGCGTTAAGTCTTATAGAGTGCTGAATAGCGCTTGCAGTTCCTAGGGCCTGTTACCAGACCCTAACACTACAGTTGCATCGGTGTATCTTCGAAGATGCGTGCATCCATTGTTTTAAGTGATTCTGAAACAATTGGTGCAAAGTTCATCTGGTCGAGAATATCTTTTTGAAGATCAACGCCTGGGGCGATTTCACTCAGCACTACACCTTCCGGGGTCAGGGTAAAGACAGCGCGTTCAGTGATGTACATAACCTGCTGTTTGGTCTTTGCGGCATAGGCACCGTTGTAGGTGAGGTGTTGTACCTGTTCGACAAACTTTTGATTTTTGCCTTCATGGTCGATGTTAAGTTGGCCGTCATTAATTGAGATCTGCAGGCCGCCGGACGTGAAGGTGCCGAGAAAGTAGACTTTTTTGGCGGTTTGGCTGATGTTGATAAAGCCACCAGCGCCTGCCGTACGGGTGCCAAAGCGGCTGACGTTGACGCTGCCGTTGTTGTCAGCTTCGGCCATACCGAGAAAGGCTTGGTCCAGTCCGCCGCCATCGTAAAAGTCGAATTGGGCGGGTTGATCGATGACGGCATCGGCGTTGGCTACAGCACCAAAGCTGAGACCGCTGGCGGGGATGCCGCCGATACCGCCAGGTTCAACAGTTAGTGTAAAGCGGTGGGTGATCTGCTCTTCAGCGGCGACGGCCGAGACCATCTCCGGCATGCCGATACCCAGGTTGACGACGGCGTTCTGTTCGAGCTCCATCGCCGCCCGGCGACCGATGATTTTGCGGGCGTCCAAGGGGAGGGACTCAGCCTCTTCTGTGGGGATTCTGATCTCACCGGTGTAAGCGGGGTTGAAGGTTTCGCTGAAGGTCTGTTGATGCTGCTCTTGTGGGGCAATCACAACATGATCGACCAGTATGCCGGGGATGCGCACCAGATGTGGACTGAGGATGTGCCGTTCGGTAAAGCGCTCTACCTGCACAATCACTTTGCCGCCGGAGTTACGTACCGCTTGAGCAATAGCCAAAGCTTCCAGCGGCAGCGCTTCATGCTCCATGGTGATGTTGCCGTTTTGATCGGCTGTAGTGCCGCGGAGTAGGGCGATGTTAATGGGGCGTGCTTTGTAGAAGAGGTACTCTTCGCCGTCGATCTCCATCAGGCGTACCAGATCTTCACTGGCTGCCTGGTTGAGTTTGCCTCCATCGTTACGCGGATCGACAAAGGTGTGCAGGCCCACTTTGGTGAGTGCGCCTGGGCGACCGGCTGCGATGTCGCGATAGAGGTGGGTGATCACCCCTTGAGGCAGGTTGTAGGCGGCCAGTTTGTTCTCTGCGGCCAGTGCGCCAAGTTTGGGTGCCAGCCCCCAGTGGCCGCCGATGACGCAGCTCACCATCCCTTCATGGGCGAAGTGGTTGAGGCCGCGCTCTTTGCCGTCGCCCTGTCCTGCACCATAGATCAGTGTCAGATCAGAGGGCTCGGCCGATGCGAGAAAGCGCTGCTCCAGTGCAACGGCCAAGGCTTCGGCAAAACCGATGCCGACAAAACCACCGGTGGCGATGGTATCACCACTCTGAATGACCGAAGCGGCCTGTTCAGCAGATACGACTTTGCCGTTGGGCATGGTGAGGCTCCTTTGTTATAAGGTCGGTTAATAGTAATTTGATTGTCACTGTTGAGCCTAAATAATATGCGAGGTGAAGAAGGCCGCCGTTGCCCCATAACACCCTCTCCCCATTAGGAGAACCCCGAGGGCATAAAAGGGTTGGGGTGAGGGGATTCAAAAGGTAATCCATTAATTTTATTCACCCTCACCCTAGCCCTCTCCCTCGAAGGGAGAGGGTATACGATATTCTGGCTTTTCATATTTCAAACCAATGCAGTTTGTTT
>JAKSCN010000155.1 GCA_022360595.1 Chromatiales bacterium | reverse complement strand
CCCAGAGCGGTTGCGCTTCGGGTGGCGACATTGAGCTCAATGTCGCCCACGCAGAGTTTTGTTGCCTGTGTGCTTTTTCGTCTGGCAAGTGCTCTGACTCTTAGCAGAAGTTCTTCGATCTCAAAAGGTTTGACGAGGTAGTCATCGGTTCCCGCATTGAAACCAGCCACTTTGTCATCGAGAGTGTCCCGTGCAGTCAACATTAGAATGGGAGTATCGAACCCTTCGCTCCTTAGCTTCTCGCACAGCGTAAGACCATTCATTCGGGGCATGTTGATATCAAGTAACAGAACGTTATAGGTATTCTTCTGGGCAAGACTCAGCCCGGCTACACCATTGAAAGCATGATCACAGGCGATCGACTCGAATTCGAGAAAATCGATAACGGTTGCAGCCAGGTCGTAGTCATCTTCAACTAATAGAATCTTCAGCATAATTTTATGATCATACTAGGTCAGTTCGTATTCATTGTTTATACGATTATTTAGGAAAAACGCAAGCAAGTCCTCCCGGATCATCATCAATGAAGGGATAAGCAACAAGGTAATGGTTGTTGCAAACATAATGCCGTAACCCAGGGAAATAGCTGCTGGAATGATGAACTGAGCTTGGGGTGCCGTCTCCTTCAGTAGGGGGAGAAGACCGACAAATGTTGTCAGCGATGTCAGCAAAACGGCACGCAGCCGACTGGTGCAAGCCTCGACAATCGCTTCCGGGGCGGATTTTTCATTTGCCGACCGTTTGATTTCGTTGAATCGGGCGGTGAGTAACAGACTGTCGTTGACCACAACCCCGCTGAGCGCCACGATGCCATTGAACGACAGAATGCTCAGCATCATATCGTTGAACCAGTGTCCGAGAATCGCGCCGACGATGCCGAAAGGTATTGCCATCATGATAATGACGGGCTGTATGTAGGACTTCAGTGGCACAGCCAGGAGGATATAAATTGCCAGCATGGCAACGGTGAACAAGGTCAACATGGAGCCGGATGTCTCACGTTGCTCCTCTGCTTCCCCGGCAAAGTGTATTTGCAAGTCGGGGTAGGTACTCTCCAACTCGGGGACTAGCGTTCGTTCCAGTGTGTTGACCAATTCATTTGCGGTAATGATCTGCTTGTCGACCGATGCACTGACATAGGCTGCCGGTAAACTGCCGATGCGGGTAATTTCCTTTCTCTGCAGACCGGGTTCGATTTGTGCAACCTGGGAAAGCGGCACAACGCGGCCATCCGGGGTTCGGACGCGTGCCTGCAGGACATCGTCAACATGGCGCCGCGCTTCGTGCGGGTAACGTACCCGCACTTTGACCTCGTCCTTTCCTCTTTGATAACGCTGTACGATTTCACCACCAAAGGCCTGTAACAGTTGCCGTGAAAGGTCTGAGGTTGTCATTCCAAGAGCGAAGGCCTGGGGCGTCAGGGAAAAGCGTAATTCAGTCTGCCCGGTGCTGACATTATCGTCTATGCCGCTGACACCCTCGATGTTTTCGAGCGCTTCACGAAAGCGCCGACCGGCGCCGACCAGAGTTTCATCATCCCAGGATTTGAGCTCGACTTTAAAGTTGTCGTCACGCCCAAAGCCGGATTTTATGTGCAGTTTCTT
>JAKSCN010000405.1 GCA_022360595.1 Chromatiales bacterium | reverse complement strand
GTTCATGGAGCGGGAGATAAGGGAGCTGCTCGCCAGCGGCCCCTACCCGGCACGTAACATCGACACCAATATCGCCGATTTTCAGGCGCAGCTGGCGGCCTGTGAAAAAGGGATGCAGGAGCTACTGAGGATGGTGGAGCACTTCGGGCTCGACGTTGTTTTAGCCTATATGCGCCACGTCCAGGACAACGCCGAAGAGTCTGTGCGCCGGGTACTGGATGTGCTGAGCGATGGCAAGTTCTGTTACGAGATGGATGACGGAAACCAGGTGTGTGTAAAAATCACCCTACACCGGGAAGCACGCCGCGCCACCGTCGACTTCACCGGCACCAGTCCCCAGCATCCGACCAACTACAATGCCCCCGCAGCTGTCTGCAAGGCGGCGGTCCTCTACGTATTCCGCTGCCTGGTGAACGACGTGATCCCCCTGAACGAAGGCTGCCTCAAACCGCTGGATATCATCATCCCCGAGGGCAGCATGATCAATCCCCGCTATCCGGCCGCCGTGGTGGCAGGCAATGTGGAGACCTCGCAGGTGATCGTGGATACCCTTCTGGGTGCCCTCGGCGCGGCTGCTGGCTCCCAAGGCACCATGAACAACTTCACCTGGGGTAACGAACGCTATCAATACTACGAGACCATCTGTGGGGGCGCAGGTGCTACAAAAGAGCAGAATGGAACCGATGCCGTACACACCCACATGACCAACTCCCGCTTGACCGACCCTGAGGTACTGGAGTGGCGTTTCCCCGTGCGGCTTGAAAGCTTCAGTATACGCCGTGGTTCCGGCGGCAGGGGCAGACAAAAGGGTGGGGACGGTACGGTGCGGCGGGTGCGATTCCTGGAGCCGATGAGTGCAAGTATTCTGGCAGGCCACCGCCATGTACCACCCTACGGATTAGCCGGTGGTGAACCCGGCAAAACCGGTCAAAACTATGTGGAACATGCCAATGGTGAGCTGACACAGCTCGATGCACGGGGGCAGGTGCAGGTAGAACCGGGAGATCTGTTTGTGATCAAAACCCCGGGAGGCGGGGGATATGGTAGCCCTGATTCTGTTGATTCAAGCAATTCAAATCGAACAAATCATTTAAATTCTAGTCAAAAAGCAACTCATACAAAACCATAAAAAGTATATAATTGATTGATATATATTGTTATTTATGATTAATTATCTACAATTATTCTAGTCAAACAATAAGTCACAAACATGCCACTGTCTATCAGAGAGTGCTTAGAACAGGGTCCAGCCACCTCTAAGGAGCTGCAAGCGATGACCGGGCTGAGCCAGAGCATGGTGTCCCGTCAGCTGAGGGGTATGGGGGATAGCATAATTAGCATCCGGCGAGGACGCTCTCCCCACTACGCCATGACACGCAACGCTTTTGGTGGCGATGACAAACTGCCACTCGTCATGGTTGATGCCGATGGGAACAACACCACTGTGGCGTTTATCCGTCCGTTGGCACATGGTGGTTTCTTCGTTCAACCACTGACAGATCTACCTCCAGTCCTATTAGGCGAAGAAGGCGATGGGCTTTATGACGATCTGCCGTTTTTTCTGGACGACCTCCGCCCCCAAGGCTTTTTAGGCCGGCAAATAGCCAAAGCGCTCTCTTCTCAATCTGACGACTTCCCCTCCGACCCGAGGTACTGGAACACCAACCATGTTGGGCGCTACCTGATGTCTAATGGCGATGATCTCCCCGGCAATTTTAAATTTGGCCATCAAGCTTATTTAAGAGTCAAGAGAGCGCCAATTGCGGTGGTTGAAGACGACTACCCTAACCTTGCCAACAGTGTTATGGGCGGTACCATTCCTGGATCATCCGCAGGTGGCGAACAACCAAAGTTCACAGCGTATTGCGGCACTCACCCTGCGCACGTCATCGTAAAATTTTCCCCGGCGGGAAATGATCCCGTGGCGCAGCGATGGCGCGATATTCTGATTACTGAATTTCATGCGGCCGAAACCATTCGCAACCAAAACCTCCCTGCCGCAAAAACACGCCTCATCGAGAAAGAAGAACGACTGTTTTTAGAATCGCAAAGATTCGACCGGGTAGGTGAACACGGCCGCCTACCTATGCTTTCACTCCATGCAATTGATGCAGAGTTCACTGAATTAGGCAGTAGCTGGCCACAAGTCATGAGCGCCCTTTATGACAAGGACCTGATCAGCGAGTCACATCTCCACAACGCTGAAATTTTATGGTGCTTTGGAAGACTGATAAATAATACCGATATGCACTTGGGAAACCTGAGTTTGGGCATGGATGGCAATGCACTCCAGATACTCCCTGTCTACGACATGTGCTCAATGGGCTTTGCCCCTAAAAGCGGTGAAATCCTTCCCTACAACTTCCAGCCTCCAGCGCCAACAGTTATTAATCTTGCCAATGAACACCTCACTATAGTTAGAAAGATGGCTTACGATTTTTGGGAAAGAGTGATGAGTGATAACCGCATATCAGATGATTTCAAAGCATTCCTGCACACAGGAAACCCCATTCAAATGTAGTTACCACACGAGAAGATCTGCTGACTTTTATCTCCACGTAACTGATTATTCTTTTGCGCTTCACATTTAGCTAGAGGCAGTCGCCAGAAGCTTGCCCATGTAGAATTCGTCGACGTATGCATCATTGACATAAAGCGCATCCCGCTTTTTTCCCTCAATCGAGAATCCCTTGCTTTCGTAAAGAGCGATTGCTCTCTGATTATCGGCTCTGACCGTTAACTCAAGCCGATGAACTTGATTCTGAGTTGCCCACTGTTCAGCGGCATCTATCAGGCGTCCACCAATACCCATTCGCCACCACGCCCTCTTAAT
>JAKSCN010000478.1 GCA_022360595.1 Chromatiales bacterium | reverse complement strand
GCTGGTATCTGAGTATTAGGTCAGCTCTTGTGTATTGTGGTCTAGGACACAGGGCATGACCTGACCCTCGTCACCTCTAGGGCATGGGGCAAGACCTCGTATCTGTGAAATGTGAGGTCGGGTTCTACCCCGTTACTGCGGACACTTCTAAAAAGAGGCACACTGTGCCCAAGGAGTGTTTATGAGCAAGCGAAAGAAGTACAGCCCCGAGTTCAAGCGTGAAGCGGTAGAGCAGACTCGCCACCCCGACGTGAGCTGCCGCCAAGTGGCCCTTGAACTGGGCATCAATCCCAATCTTCTCTCTCGTTGGCGCAGAGAGGCGGATGATGCCTCCACCCCAAGCTTCCAGGGTTCAGGC
Organism: Chromatiales bacterium; assembly: GCA_022360595.1. Taxonomy (GTDB): domain Bacteria; phylum Pseudomonadota; class Gammaproteobacteria; order Chromatiales; family Chromatiaceae; genus BM503. The sequence continues at coordinate 6,038 of JAKSCN010000478.1, read as the reverse complement.
TCCCCTCGTGACGCGGAGTTGGCCCGGCTGAAACGGGAGCTGGCACGAGTGAAGAAGGAAAGGGATTTTTTGCGCGAAGCGGCAACGTTCTTCGCAAAGGAGTCGTCCTGAGATATCAGGCGATTGAGCGTTGCCGCCAAGACTTCCCTGTTCTGCTAATGTGTCGCTGCTTGAAGGTCTCTCCGAGCGGCTACTACTCTTGGTCTGGCCGGGCGCCTTCGAGCCGGGCACAGGATAATGAGCGGCTTCTCAAACGAATCCACGAGATACATGCTGACAGCGGTGGCGCCATCGGCGCCCCTCGCATGCATGATGACCTGGTGGAGGAAGGAGAAACAGCCAGCCTCAATCGTGTGGCGCGTCTAATGGCGAAATCTGGCTTGCAGGGCTGGCCTCGCCGCAGAGGCCGGGGTCGCAAGGCCCCTTCAGTTCGTCCGGATGGAGTGAAGAACCATCTGAAACGAGACTTCTCTGCACTGGAGCCAGACACCAAGTGGGTGACCGACATCACGGAGATCAAGACCAAGGAAGGCAAGCTATTCCTGTGTGTAGTGATGGATCTGTACAGCAACATCATTGCGGGCTGGTCGATGCATCATCGCCAGGATCGGTACATGGTGCTTCGGGCAGTTGAGATGGCGGTGTGGCAACGAGAGGGAGATGGGAAGATCATTCTCCACTCGGATCGAGGTAGCCAGTTTACGAGTGGTGATTACCAGCGTTATTTGAAACAGCAAGGATTGGTATGCAGCATGAGTGCGGTCGGCCACTGTGCCGATAATGCAGCCTGTGAAGGGTTCTTCGGCATGATGAAGCGGGAACGGACAAATCACCGTGATTATCGAACCCTGAATGAGGCAAGGGCTGACGTATTTAATTACATCGAGCGGTTCCACAACCCAAGAAGGCGACGTAAGGTCGCAGCTCAAGATCACAAGTTTACCGCCTTCTTAAAACCGTCCGTGGAAACGGGGTAGAACCCGGCTCCAACATGACATGACTGTAATGTTTAGGTGTTTTGATTGATTCAGATCAACCAAATAGCATTAACCTATTTGTGCATTTGGTGCTTTATTGGTTTATACCACAGAGCTCCGGCAGGGGCAGACAAGTCTGCCCCATTTAGTTTGGCAATATTATGCTTTCAGCGAGCGGGTGCGCCATAGGTAATACACGACGGGTAATACCAACAACGTTAAAATCACAGCACTCACCATTCCGCCCACCATAGGCGCCGCAATCCGGCTAACAACTTCCGCACCTGTTCCGGAACTGAACATAATGGGCAGCAATCCAGCGATAGTGGAGACCGTAGTCATCATTACGGGTCTTACACGAAGTCCCGCGCCCTGTGTCACGGCTTCGAGCAAATCTTCTTTTAATGGTTGCACTCCACGCTCACGACAGGTATCTATCAATTGGTGATATGCTTGGTTAAGATAAGTTAACATGATGATACCTATTTCCACCGTAACCCCCGCCAGTGCAATAAAACCAACCGCAACCGCGACAGAAAAATTATAGCCAAGCAGGTACATCAGCCAGATTGAACCAATTACCGCCAGTGGTAGTGTTCCCAGAATAATGGCTATTTCAGTGAAGTTACGAAAATTCATGTATAACAGAATGATAATGATGGCAAGCGTCAAAGGAACCACATAGGTCAGTTTCTCTTTGGCGCGCAGCATGTATTCGTACTGACCGGACCAGGCCACCGAGTAACCGGCCGGTAAATCCAATTGCTGCTCGACCGTTGCCATGGCCGCTTGTACATAGCTGCCCACGTCCACCCCATCGATATCTACAAAGGTCCAGCCATTCAGCCTGGCGTTCTCGCTCTTGATCGCTGGCGGGCCGTCCTCCACATAGACATTGGCCACATCGGCGAGCGCAATGCGTTGGCCGCTGGGCGTAACGATGGGCAGCAGCGCCAGCTGTTCTGGCGAGTCTCGATAGTCCTGCGGGTAGCGCAGATTGATCGGATAACGCTCCAGCCCCTCAATGGTCTGCGCCACATTCATTCCCCCAATGGCCGTGGCTATTACCTGCTGCACATCAGCAATATTGAGGCCATAGCGCGCCGCCTGTGCACGCTGAATATCCACCTTGATGTAACGCCCACCGGCCACCCTTTCGGAATACACCGAGGCTGTGCCGGGTACATCCTTGAGGATCTGCTCTAGTCGCTGCCCAATCTTCTGAATTTCTCGCAGATCCTCGCCCGCCACCTTGATGCCTACCGGCGTCTTGATGCCGGTGGCCAGCATGTCGATGCGAGTCTTGATCGGCATCACCCAAGCGTTGGTCAAACCGGGGAATTTCACTAGCGCATCCAGCTCCTTCTTGAGCTTCTCCGTGGTCATGCCCTCGCGCCATTCCTCTTTGGGCTTGAGCTGAATAAAGGTCTCGATCATGGTCAGCGGAGCGGGATCCGTGGCTGTCTCGGCACGGCCGATTTTGCCAAACACGGTTTTTACCTCAGGCACTGTCGCGATCAGCTTGTCGGTCTGCTGCAACAATTCCCTGGCTTTGCCTATCGAGATCCCCGGATAAGTGGTCGGCATATACATCAGATCACCTTCATCCAGATCGGGGATGAATTCACTACCAATCTTGTTAACCGGCCAGATCCCAACGAGGAAAATCACAACCGCAATGGCAAGTGTAATTTTCGGAAAACGCAATACGGTTTTCAGCAGGGGCATGTACCCGGCAATCAGTAATCGATTAACGGGATTCTTGTTTTCCGCTACCACCTTGCCTCTGATGAAATATCCCATCAAAACCGGCACCACTGTGATAGCAAGCGCCGCACTGGCTGCCATGGCATAGGTTTTGGTAAAGGCCAACGGGCTGAACATCCGGCCCTCCTGGGCTTCCAGGGTGAATACTGGTACAAAGCTCACAGTGATAATAAGCAAACTGAAAAACAGCGCCGGACCGACTTCACTGGCTGACGCCGCCACGATTTTCCAACGGTTCTCTGGCGTCAAGGGCGTACGTTCCATATGCTTATGCATGTTTTCGATCATGACAATCGCGCCATCAATCATGGCGCCTATCGCAATCGCTATACCGCCTAATGACATGATATTGGCATTGAGACCTTGCCAATACATCACGGTAAAAGCCGTGAGTATACCTAGCGGCAGACTGAAGACCGCCACCAGTGAGGACCTGACATGAAACAGGAAAATGACACAGATCAACGCCACAATGGCGAGTTCTTCGGCCAGACTTTTCCACAAACTGTCAATGGCGCGAGATATCAGCCCTGAACGATCATAAACGGTTACGATCTCCACGCCATCGGGCAAACCCGCCTTGAGTTTTTCCAGCTTGGCCTTGACCCCATCAATGGTTTTCTGGGCGTTCTCACCGAAACGCATCACCACAATACCGCCCACCACTTCACCTTCGCCGTTCAACTCGGCGATGCCACGGCGCATTTGCGGCCCCAATTCGATATCCGCCACATCCTTGAGCAACAGCGGCGTACCGTTAACATCCAACCCTAACGGAATGTTGGCCAGATCATCGATACCCTGGATGTAGCCGCTGGCGCGCACCATGTACTCGGCTTCGGCCATTTCCACCACCGAGGCGCCCACTTCCTGGTTGCCGCGCTGGATAGCCATCTGGATAAGAGACAGGGGAATACCGAAGGCGCGCAGTTTCTCCGGGTTTACCTTCACTTGATACTGCTTGACCATGCCACCGAGCGCCGAGACTTCGGAAACACCCGGCACGGTTTGCAGCTCGTATTTCAGGAACCAGTCCTGCAGGCTGCGCAGCTGACTAAGATCATGCTTGCCGGTACGGTCCACCAGGGCGTAGAGATAGACCCAGCCAACTCCGGTAGCGTCCGGCCCCAGTTGCGGCCGAGCACTCGGAGGTAATGTGGGCGCGACCTGAGACAGATACTCCAGCACCCGGGAACGTGCCCAGTAGGCATCGGTATCCTCGTCGAAAATGACATACACAAAGGAATCGCCAAAAAAGGAATAACCGCGCACGGTAACCGCACCGGGTACCGACAACATGGCAGTAGTCAGTGGATACGTGACCTGGTCCTCCACCACCTGCGGTGCCTGCCCAGGAAAACTGGTCTTAATAATGACCTGTACATCGGACAGATCGGGAATGGCGTCCACCGGGGTGTTTTTCAGCGAATAGAGACCCATCCCCACCAGCATCAAAGTAGCCAGCAGCACGAAGAAACGGTTACCGACGGACCAACGGATTATCGATTCAATCATGATTGTGCTCCTTTTGATCGTGAGCGTCGTGGTTCATGCCCTGGTGTTCGCTGTGCTCCGGCATCGACATATCACCGTGATCCATACCCTCGTGCTGACCGTGATCCATTCCTGCAGGCATGGCATCATTGCCTTGCTCATTGGGAATATGCACTTGGGTAATCTGGTATCCACCACTGTTGTTATTGGTGATCTGCACATGCAGGCGCATTCCCTGTTTGAGCGCATCCATGTCCACAGCCTCAGCGACGGTGAAATCCATGGTCATGGTGGGCCATTGCCAGTCCGGGATGGCCTCGTGCTCCAGGGTCACCATGCGGTGATCCGGCATCAGGCTGTCGATACGTGCGGCCACCCAGACTGAGCGGGAATCAGCGTCTGCCTTTACATCCATTGATTCGCCTTGCTGATCGCGCTTGGCCATGCGCTTGAAGTCCGACGTCTTGCTGGATTCCGAGTCGATCAGGAACTGAGCAGAGGTCACAATGCGTTCCCCTTCTTTGAGTCCCGACTGAATTTCCACCTGCCGTTCGCCCACACGCCCGACCTCAACGGCCACCGATTTGAATTTGCCATCACCCAGCGCCAACACCACGCGCGCCTGGCTGCCGGTACGGATCAGCGCTTCTCGCGGGATTAACAGTGCTTCAGCCCCCGCCTGGGTCTCAATGACCATCTGCGCGAACATGCCCGGCTTGAGGAAGTCGTCCGGGTTGTCGAAATGCACCCGGATTTGCGCGGTACGTGTCTTGGCATTCAAAGACGGATAGACATAGTCCACCTGGCCCAACCAATCCCGACCGGGCAGGTAATCGAGCCGCATCCGCACCTGGTCGCCGGTCTTGACCAGGCTTGCCTGTCGTTCGAACACCTCACCGATCACCCAGATATGCTCCAGTTGGCCGATGCTCATCAGACTCAAGCCAGGCTTGACGAACATGCCCTCACGCACCGCGAGATTGTCCAGTACCCCGGACTGCGGCGCGGCAACGGTGATGGTCTGGCTGACCCTGCGGGTTTTACGCAGCCGGTCGATATCTGCCCGCGGCACCTGCAATGCCAATAACCGTTCCACGGCAGCGCCGATCAACACCGGATTGTCGCGTTTCAACGCCAACAACAATTCCTCCTGGGCGTTGACCAGGGTGGGTGAATAGAGGGTGTACAGGGGGTCGCCCTGTCTGACCGGATCCCCGGCGGCCTTGACATGGAGCGTCTCGATCCAGCCTTCCACGCGCGGGCTGATATGCACCAGCCGGTTCTCATCGTATTGCACGTAACCGACGGTTTTGACATCCAGATTCAGAGACCCGGACCCAACCGTGGCGGTGCGCACGCCGAGATTGTTGACGACCTCGGGCGATATCTTGACGGTGCCGGCTTCATCCTCTCCGGCGGATTTCTCGTACACAGGGATCAGATCCATGCCCATGGGCGATTTGCCAGGCTTGTCGCGCTTGTAGTTGGGATCCATGGGCGCCACCCAGTAAAGTGGCTTGCGTTCACCGCCGGTTGCTGTCATATCCCCCTCATCGGGGTTGCCGAGTAGCCAGACGCCGGATGCGCCGAGCAGCGCGCCGACGGCCGTGCCCAGCAAGGTTTTGGTGAATGTATTCATGTTGAACTCCTTTAAAACGGTTTCGCCGGCCGTGCATCGTCGAACGACGCCTCGGCGAGCAGGTAATTGATTTGGGCGATGGTCTTCTGCCGATCCACGGCAATGGCGAGCGCGTCGATCTTGGTATTCAATTCGGCAATGCGGGCACGCACGGCTTCGGC
>JAKSCN010000410.1 GCA_022360595.1 Chromatiales bacterium | reverse complement strand
TACGATAGCGGTCGAGCCGCTTAACACTGAGAATCAGAAATGCAACGGTCAACAGCAGATAGAAGATCAGATCTTCGCTGTGAACCAGCCCTGTGGTCATCCGACGGAAGTGGGTGGAGAGGGAGAGCCAATCCAGCAGGTTGGCCGATTCGCCATCGCCACTGCCGGGCAGATCGATAATCCAGAGAAACAGCAGCAGCCCATAGCTGCTCACCGCCGCGACGCTTGGTTGCCGCGTCAGACAGGAGAAGAAGAGCCCGATGGCGGCGAAGGTGGCGCTGACCAGTACCAGACCCAGCAGCCCGGCGGCCAGACGACCGAGATCGATACTACCACCACTCAGCAGTGACAGCGGCATCAGCGATGTGAGCAGCCAAGTGACGGCAAACACCGCCAGCAGGGCCAGATACTTGCCCAACACAATCTGCGTCATGGAGATGGGCGAAGAGAGCAGCAGGCCAAAGGTGTTATTGCGCAGCTCTTCGCTGATCAAGCGCATGCTTAGCAGCGGGGTAATCAACAGCAGCAACAGGGCGGCAGAATCGATCAGCGGTGCAACGACCAGATCGGTAATGCCGGGGGCTTCGCGCATCTTCACCAGCTCGGCCTGAAACTTCAAAAAGTCCTCAAGCTGAATCAGAAACAGCCAGGCCAAGGTGAGCTGGACCACGGCCAACAGGCTCCAGGCCAGTGGTGAGTAGAAGAGGCTGCGCAGCTCACGTCCCGCAATGGCGCTGATCATGCCGTTACCTCCGTGCTGGTAAGGCGGGTGAAAATCTGCTCCAGCTCTTCGCGCTGGGGGGATAGCTCTTCAAGTTGCCAATCCTGCGCCAGACAGTGCTGGGCGATGGCGGTGGGATTGAGCTGCTCATGACTGTTAAGCAGAAAACGATTGCCGTCTATCTCATTCACTTCAGTGATACCGGGTAGCTGCGACAGCTCGGAGAGGGCGGGAGGATTTGCCAGACCAAGCAGCAGTGCCGGTTGCTGCTCTGAGGTAAAGCGCTGCATATCCGCGCTGTATACCAGCTCTCCCCGGTTGAGAATCAACACCCGGCTGCAGATTGCCTGTACCTCGGACAAGATATGAGTGCTGAGAATAATGCCACGGCTCTCCCCCAGCTCTCTGATCAGGGTGCGGATTTCACGAATCTGATTGGGGTCCAGACCGTTGGTCGGTTCATCCAGAATCACCAGGGCGGGATCATGGATGATCGCCTGGGCGATGCCGGTACGCTGCTGATAGCCTTTCGATAGATTACCGATCAGACGGCCGCCACAATCACCCAGGCCACACTGCTGCTTCACTCTATC
>JAKSCN010000031.1 GCA_022360595.1 Chromatiales bacterium | reverse complement strand
GAGGCGTCTCTCCTCAACAGGCGTCATCAGGCTGCCTGACGGGTCGCCCATCTCGGGCAGTAGAATGTTTTGAGCCTGTACTGTCGGGATTAAGCTGGAAAATAGAAATAGCAGAGCCACTAACGCGGTTAGCTGTTTAGAGCCTGTCTGGGGTGAAAACATCAGTGACTGCATGGTAGTAAAAGACCCGGTTATGTGTGGAAAGTTCCAGGAGTCAGTCGCCTGCGTTTGAGTGGCCTCTAATCAGTTCATAACCAGAGACACTAAATCAGTTTAGCTGAATCCGCTGCCCCCAGGGTACCGGGTTTTTACCTTTGATCAGCCAGAGCACCGGGTAGTGCGGCTCTTGTTGTGGAAATGCGCCTTCGGCGTCGGTGAAATAGACCAGTGACTCGGGTTGCATGCCCTGCTGTTCAACCCACTCAAAGACCGGTTCGAAACTGGTGCCGCCCCCACCCTTGAACGTCTCGGGCAGGGTAAACTCCTCCCAGGGCTCGAATACCCAGGGTGCTCCTTCAGCGAGCGCGGCGTCGCAGGCGAGGAGGGTGACTCTGGCTCTCAGTTGCCCCTTCAATGCATTGATCTCGGCAATAAACTCGGCGAACTCGACCTCTTTAATCGAACCACTGGTATCCAACGCAACAACAATATCGATCTGCTGGCTGCGCAAGCTTGGGAGGATGTAATCACCTTCACGACGTGATGGGCGCATATAACTGTAGTCATCCCTGGCACTACTGTTCAGATACTTGGCCAGCAGCATGCGCCAGGGTAGCTGGGGCTGCAGCATGTGATCGATCATGCGCGCCAGGGAACCACCCAGCTTACCCACCTGCATCGCCTGTTGCGCCGCCCCCGCCAGACGTTGTTGCCACTGGACGTTGAGTGTCTCCTGTTCATTCGGAGTGAGTGGCTGGGGTTGGGAGGCGCCGGATTGCGGGTTGCTTTGATCGCCTTCGGATGCTTTCTCCTGCTCCTCAGGTTGGGCTTGTGAAGAGTCCTTGGGTGGCGCCATATCCTTTTCGGTTTTCCCCGAGCCGCTCCCTTTCTGGTTCTCCTTGTCGTAGGCGTGGGTGTCCAGGGTCTCCTTGTCCTGATGATCCTCCAGCATGGGGTAGATCTCTTCCGCAGTCATACCGCGAAATTGATCCAGCATTAGTGAACCGGGGGGTGCCTTCAGTCCATCGTCGACAAGCAGTGGGTTGATGGCAAAGTCACAGGCCAGATCCCACAGGTGTTTCATCCGGTGCTGGCGTCGGGCAAAGTGGGAGAGGGCGCAGTGCAGCGCCTCATGGGCGAGTACGAACTGGGCCTCATCCAGGCTGAGGGCATCAATGAATGCTTCGTTGAAGTAGAACTTGCGTGCATCGGTGGCTGTTGTTTTGCACCACTCCGGGTCTGCCGCCTCCATCGGCAGGCGCAGTACGAGCGCACCGAGAAAAGGCTTGTCCAGAATCAACTTGGTGCGGGCTGCCGCTAGCTTGGTCTCTACCCGGTTGTCACTCAACGGCTGCTTCCTCGTTACTCAAACAGCATGACATCGGCGATGGCTTGTGCCCAGTCGCCAAACTGAGGCACTTCGAAGACCGCTTCACCGATGGCGCGGTGCATATCGGAGACCAGCATGACCCCCATCTCACGCTGAGGGAAACGGCCCGCATAGTCGAGGATATGGCCGATGATCTCATTGCGATTGGGCGCTTCCAGGGCGCGAATGGCGCGGCCTACCAGAGCAGCGGCAACGGCATACTGAAGGTCGATCTCCTCCGGGACAGTGACCTCCTCACCGGCAATAATGGCGTCCAGGTCGGGCATCTGCTCCAGGCTGTTGACGAAGGCGTGCAGTTCGATGCCGGCAGCGGGGCCGACACAAGCCTGCAAAGCACCCTGTAGCAATTGCGGCTGCTCGCCAAACTTCTGCAGTCCGCGGTGGGCGAACTCCCAAGAGCGGGGCGATGGAAAGGCCATCGGGTTGTGGGCCGGATCAAAGTCAAACAGCAGCTCCGGGCGAAAACGTAGAAAGGCGATAATGCGCTCATCGATCTGGTTACGGTAGGCCCACATCACCCAGTCATCCAGGTGAGTCTCTACATCGAAGTGGGAGAAACGGTTGGCCAGTGGCGCCGGCATGCTGTAGGTGACACCGCGATCACCCTGGCGGTTACCGGCGGCAAAAATCGCCCAGCCTTCAGGGACCTGATAATCACCCAGGCGCCGATCCAGAATCAGTTGGTAGGCCGCCGCAGAGACTGCAGGCGGTGCGGTGTTGATTTCGTCGAGAAACAGTATACCGGCCGGGCCGTGGCGCGCATTGTCAGGGTGTAGGGCGGGCACCGCCCACTCGACCATGCCGTTGTCGCGAAAGGGGATGCCGCGCAGATCGCTGGGCTCCATCTGTGACAGGCGGATATCGATTACCGGCACCTGATGGCGCTTGGCGATCTGCGCCACCATTTGTGATTTCCCCACGCCAGGTGGTCCCCAGAGCATAACCGGTGTGTGGTGTCCCTCCCGTGTGCTGGTGAATTCGCACTCTAGAACGGTCATCAGTTGAGCTGGCCGCATAATAACTTCCTAACAACTTTTTGTTTTTAAGAATTATAAGAATAGATTACGCACGATACGTTTGATCTGCTTGTAGACCTCGGGGCCATCTTTATCCATCACCTGATCGATCACCCAACGGTTCTCCTGGCTCTCCCCCATCACCTGCTGAACTTCATAACCCAGATGTCTGTAGAAGGGGTAGCTGGGGCCGTCATCGTTGATACTGAATTCGGCGTACTCCCCCGCACGTTGATTGAAACGCGCGACGAAGTCGTTACGGTGGTCACCCGTCCCCAGCATCGATTGGGCATTCTCATCGATGTGGTCGGCCATTTTTAGCACCAGAGCGGTGATCAGGGTGCGCCGGTCATCATCGCCCAACATATCGTTGGCGATACGGTCGACGATCTGCGCTTGAAAAATCAGATACTCGGCGATGACTATCAAGCGTTCATTATCATCGCGATAAACGAAATGCTCTCCGTGCAGGGTGATCGCCTTATCAAGGGCCAGTTTCCAGGCGTTGTAGGCGATTGCGCCGCCGATCTCTTCCAGCGAGCGTTCCGAGTCTTCGTCATGCCATTGGCTTTTAATGCGTACTGCCACGTGTTACTCCTCAACTTTTTGAGCTGGGCCGGTTTACCCCTATTTTCCTCGGGTTGGCTTCTATGACAAGCGTGTTAACGTAGAATAACATAGAATTTTACTAGGGAAATAGCTAGGCTTAGCTATTAAACCGGGAGAAAAAAGTGGGAAAGGTGGTAAGTATGCAGATTCAAGCACTGGCTGAGCAGGTTCAGCGCAACTGCCATATCTCCGATGCCCGTCACGGCAGTGACTACGGGCTCTGCACCTACCTGATGAAGATGCGGGAGTATTATCGTTGGGAAAGAGGATTGGCCTTTACCGATGTGCTGGATAAGGATCAGGTGGGGAACTGGCTGACCGAACGTGAGCAGTTGTGGCACTCTTTGGATGAGGCAGAGTTTAGTGATCTCCAGATAGGTGAGACTGCTTATGACCCTTTTGCGGTGGAGGAGATCAACCAAGCGCTCAATCCTTGGGGATATGTCTATAGTGGTGGTTTGGGGTCTTCCGGCCGCCCCCACTTTTTTCTCGCAGAGTTGCATGAGGAGTCACTGCGTAATGAGGGTGTACTGGTTGCCGGGCGTGAACTGGCGCGTGATCTTGCGTCACCGCCGGCAATGAATCAGGGTAAGCTGATCTTCGTACGCAAGGAGTCGTTACGCCGCATGCTTTGGGAGAAGCTGGAGAGTTGGCGCTGGAGCCGGGCTGACAATGCACTGGGGCGTGCCTTTGCCTGTTATGACTTTGAACACAATCTGGAGCGTGCGCTGGATCAGATAACCATGGATGAACTCTCTCTGGTGTTATTGCATGAGCGTGGTGAGAAACAGGTGGGGGAGCTGTTTGGTGATGCCTGGAATGAGATGGTATTGGATTTGGTCTTTACTCCGGCTGAGCTGATAGTGCGGGCGATTCGCGACCATCTGGCCGATTGTCTGGTCACGCTACCAGCGCTGCACGAAATGGGGCGCGACTCCTCGGTCCATTTTTACATTGGGAATCTCACCGGGATGCGCAAGTCAATCTATCCTGAGATGCTCGACCACTATGAGCGTTGGCGCGAGAGGGGTGACTTTTCTGTGTTTACCCAAGCCGCGGAGGTGGGGCGGGGACGCTGGCAAACACTCGCTGAGCAGGTGTTGGCACTGCATAAGCAACAGGGTAGTGGTGCGGCTCAAGCGATCAAGGCGCTGTTCGATGCAACGGAACCAGCGGCCGACCCGGTCTGTCAACGCAATGGTTGATAGGCCCTAATAAGCCCTAGTTAAACTCTGTAGCACTCGGCTCACCGGAGTTGTCGATAATGACCTGTTTGGTCCCCGGCATTTTGCTGATGATATAGCCGGCACTGAGCATCGCCAGTCCTTCGTTGTGCGACTCCAGAGCAGCGAGCAGCTTGTCTGCGGCCAAGCGGCAGCGTTCGATGCGGTCCGGTTGTGAGATCCAGTTCTGACCCAGTTGAATTCCCTCATCCATGTTTTGATCCAAACGCTCGAAAGACTCGCGTGAGGCGTTGATAAAATCATCAGGGATCTCCAGGTCCATGGAGTAGTCATCAATGATGATATTTAACTGCATAGTCGTTCTCTCAGTGGTTTGATACTGTGTAGGGCAGTATGGCAAGGGCGCCATTTTAATGCGAACTTTTATCTATAGAAAATATTTTTGGATTGTTAATGCCGGTTTATTTGCCGCTACAGCGTGGGCGGCATATGGTAGTCCTTTGAATGAGTTGCAAGGTTTTACGCTATGTCACAACCGCAGTTGCTAATGATTGTTGAGCTGGGTGGGTATCCCAACTTTGAACCGCTCTATCGCCAGGTCGGTTGTCAGGTGGAAAAAGTTCACAGTATGCGTAAGGCGCAGGCTTGGTTGAAAAAGAATAAACCCGATGTGATTGTAGCGGAGTTCCACTTTGACCCGGAACTGCGTGATCGCATGAGTAATCTGGAATCCCTGATCGCTACGCTGCAGCGCTATCAGGCAGAGACTCGGGTGATCGTCTTTATCGACGCCGGTCACCGTTCACGATTGGTGAAGTTGCAAGAGCGTTTCCCTGTCTTTGCCGCACTCGATTACCCTATCGATGAGAGCAAACTGACAACGGCACTGGAACAGGCATTAGCTGAGCATAACGTGTAAGGAGCAGGCTGTGTTATTAGAGATACCTGGCGTACTCAATGCTGCGCAATTAGAGAAAATTGATGCGATTCTGAATCAGGCCGCCTTTGTCGATGGTAAGCTGACGGCCGGTATGGCCGCCAGCCGTGTGAAGAATAATGAAGAGCTGCAGAAGGTGCCGCAGATCCAAGAGTTGCTGGTGCGTATTGTCATGAGCAGCCTCTCTTACAATGAGACGTTCAAGAGTGCGGTTTTTCCCAATAAGATGGCGGATCTGATCTTTGCCCGCTATCAGCCCGGCATGACCTATGGTGATCATGTGGATGATCCGATTATGGGGAGTACTGGACCAAAGTTTCGTACCGACATCTCCATGACACTGTTCCTGCGTGAGCCGGAGAGCTATGAGGGGGGAGAGCTGGTTATCCGCACCTCATTCGGAGAGAAGCGCGTTAAGCTGAAAGCGGGGGACGCGGTGATCTATCCTTCATCCAGTCTGCATCATGTGGCTGAGGTGACCAAAGGGGAGCGGGTGGTTGCATTGGCCTGGATTCAGAGTCATATCCGTGATCCGGCCCAGCGTGAACTGCTGTTTGAACTGAACAAGGCGCGTGATCACCTGCTCGAGGCGTATCCAGATGATGAGTCGTCAGCCTTGGTGGATAAATCGTTTGCCAATTTGGTGCGCATGTGGGCGGATGTCTGAAAACAAAAAAAGCGAACGCCATTTGGAGTTCGCTTTTTTTGCTTCCACTTAGCTGTCTGGTTTGAATGCCAAACCTAGGGGCAGCTTTGCGGTACCAAATATAAACTCAATAACCGCCTTTACGTTTGGTTTCAGGCAGTCCGGCAATTTTGCCCGCCTGCTTGGCAGGGCCCATGGGGAAGTGCTCGTAGAGTGATTTGGTATCTACCTTATCCAGGTCGGTCCAGACACCTTTGAAGTGTTTGACCATATTACGCTCGTTAGGCTGGTTCTGATTGTTGTTCAGGTATTCGTCGCGCAGATAGTTGATGATGTCCCAGGCCTTATCCGATAGTGTGACGTTTTCTGACTCGGCGATTACTTTAGCAACGTCTTCGTTCCAATCTTCCAGATTTTCCAGATAGCCGTTGGCGTTTGCCTCGATGGTGTTACCGTTTACTTCATAAGCCATATCGTTCTCCTTCTTGAACAGTACCCCCCAGCCGATGATCGCCTGTTATGCATATAGGGTTGGCGCGGCTGATGAAGGAAGTTAGAAAAAACTAATATATTAAATGTGCTGCAAACAAAATGGAACATCAACCCTTGTTTTTTGCGGGATTATTATTCGATGTCAGAAGCTCTTCTGCGGAATAAACAGACCACAGCCGCGTGCGCGATAAGGGCCTATCCCCTCTTCCTGCAGGGCTACCGCATCCTCTATCGGCATCTCGGCAACCATGAGGGTGCGTGTGTATAGTGGTCCGTCTGGGGTTGCCAGCTCGGCGGTTTTTCCCGAAAGCGCTTTTTTGAAGTGAATACGCTTTTTTTTCAGCTCGGAGACCGCCCACTGCATAAAGCGCTCTTCATCCCAGTTCGCGTCGCATACCACGTAGCGAGAGTAGAGAATCGAGGTCATCGCCAGCTTACGGCTTTTGGCTTCGCCGATGATCATTGTATGGCCCGCAATGGTCAACTCAATGCCCGATAGGGTGCTGGCGTCGGCAATACGTTGTTTAGGGACTCTCAGCATCAAACGGGTTCGGCGTGACAGATGCAGTAGATCGTCACTACCCTGGGGGCGCTCCCAGCCGTTACCCGAGTCGGCGCCGTGGATGATATGCAGACCGCTGTGGGCGTCTGATTCAAACCAGGGCAGCCGTTCGATTATTGCTTGTGAAAGCGGCCAGGCGTGATCGACCGGCAGGGTGGGGCAGTCGATCTTAAAGCTGAGGTCAACCACATCGTCCGGCACGATGTACTGCTTTTCGTCCGTCTTCTCTTCCCAATACATTGCGATTTTCCGTTACTGGTCGTTGGGTATCTTGGCGCGCAGTTGATCGCGGTCAAACCACCAGTCATCGGCGGTTAACACTTCCAGTACCTTAGACAGCCGGGGGAGAAACTTGGCCGGGTCATCCAGTTCGAGTTGTTGCACCCAAAAGTCGAAAATCTCCTGCTCTTCCACCTGACTGTGGCGGCGTGCGACCTGTCCCAGCAGTTGTATCGTAAAGAACTCCAGGTCGTTGCGTGCTTTGCCTTCTGCGCGCAGATCAACAATATAAGCGGCAGTAGCGGCTGCCACGGCAGCACCATCCGACCGATCCGGGCTTTCGTCGATCATATGCTGCAGCATGGCGACACTCAGCTCAGGGTCGATAGGGAAGGTGACTCCCAACCAGATACCGTGTGCGAGGGCTTTCAGCGACTCATCCTGCTCACTCTGGAACATCACATCACAAGCTTCTACAGCCCTGAGCCAGAGTTCTGCTTCAAGCGCTGCATCCAGAGCCTGGCGGGCAGTTGACCAGGCGTCATCAAAACGGTTTAGCTCAAGCAGGCCGTAACAACGGTCCAAGGTGAGCTGCAGGTGTTTGTCAGCGGGGGCATTTTCGGGTAGCTCGCTTAGCTGTTTTTCCAGGTCTTCAATGTGCATCTCCAGTTTTACTGTCGACTGCACGGTATCCTCGGAACCCTCACTTTCACCAAGAAAGGCGTCTGTCTGCAGATATTTCATGCTACTTCCTATAGGGCATTCAAAGTTAAGTGAAAGCGGCTTCTAAACGATCTTCCCAGTTCTCCGGGGTATCGCTGAATTGCGGTTTTACGTCTATTCGGAAGAACATCTGGGTTTTCCGCTGTTCTTTGATGACCTCCACCAGATCTTCAAAGTTTTCCACCTGAGGATTCTGGATCAGAACTTCGCTGAGCAGGAGCATGCTGGTTTCCTCTTAAAAATCGATTAACTACTACAGGACAGAGTTGAGTCCACTAATTCTCCTATTATGCCAGCTATACCTTATATATAAGAAGCCAGTTTATTAATAATGAATCTCAATTGAAGGGGTGTAAATAATGTCCTACTAAAATACTCTGCTTTAATTATTCAACCTTATCTGTCCCACTCTTTGCAACTCAAAATCATCTTTTTTATTATTGCAATGCAGCAAATAATTAACGTGATTATCTCCAGTGGGAAATAATTTTATATTTATAACTAATTGTTTTTATAATGTATTTTTAGTGTTTTTTATCGATATTTCATATATTAGAATGTTTTGATATATCTCTTTAGAGATATGCTGCTTTAGGCGTCTACCCCCCCATTAGCGGGATATTTCCCTGCATAAGTAATTCCTAAAATGCCAGCCATGTTTTTTAGGGGCCAGCTCTACCAAGTTGGCGTACTACGGAATAACAGAAGGTTAGCGAATCCAGGGTTTTTGACAGGAGCAGGAATCAGAGGCCTGCATAATGCTGAACCTAATGGTCGGCGAGTCAGAGACCCATGAATTTACCAATGGGAGAATAACTGATGGCAAAACCGATGCATGATACCCCCATGCTTGACCAGTTGGAGAGCGGTCCATGGCCCTCATTCGTAACTGGTCTCAAGCGTCTGGCTAATGATAACGATATGATGGTTGACCTGCTGGGTCAGCTGGAAACTTCATACCAGACCCGCAAAGGCTACTGGAAAGGTGGCACCGTTGGTGTTATCGGCTACGGCGGCGGTATCATTCCACGCTTCACTGAATTGAAGAATGACGATGGCGAGCCATTGTTCCCCGAAGCAGCTGAGTTCCACACGCTGCGTATCATGCCCCCTCCTGGTATGCACTACGACACCAACACCATGCGTAAAATGTGTGACGTATGGGAAAAATATGGCTCCGGTCTGATTGCCTTTCACGGCCAGTCTGGTGACATCATGTTCCAGGGTTGTTCTACCGACAACGTTCAGCCTGCATTCGACGAACTGAATGAAATGGGCTTTGACTTGGGTGGTGCAGGCCCAGCTGTACGTACCGGCATGAGCTGTGTGGGTGCGGCACGTTGTGAACAGTCCTGCTTCGACGAAGGCCGTACCATGCGCATGCTGGTCAACAACGCCCTCGACGATATGCACCGTCCGGCCCTGCCTTACAAGTTCAAATACAAAGTCTCCGGCTGCCCGAACGACTGTATGAACTCGGTCCAGCGTGCTGACCTGGCCACCATCGGTACCTGGCGTGATGACATGAAAGTCGACCAGGCCGAAGTGAAGAAATACGTTGAAGAGCGTGGCCGCAAGTACATCATCGACAACGTCATCACTCGCTGCCCCACTCAGGCGCTGTCCCTGAATGACGATGACACCTTGGCGGTGGACAACAAAAACTGCGTACGCTGCATGCACTGTATCAACGTCATGACCAAAGCACTGGCCCCCGGTGATGACAAAGGTGTCACCCTGCTGTGCGGTGGTAAACGTACGCTGAAGATCGGTGACTTGATGGGTACTGTAATCGTACCGTTCATGAAGCTGGAATCAGATGAAGACTTCGAAAAGCTGGGCGAACTGGCCACCGAAATCCTCGACTTCTTCGCCGAGAACGCCCTGGAGCACGAGCGCACCGGTGAGATGATCGAGCGTATCGGCCTGGTGAACTTCCTGGAAGGTATTGGCCTGGAGATCGATCCGAACATGATCGAGCGTCCACGTATGAACCCATACGTCCGTACCGACGGCTGGGACGACGAAGCAGCCAAGTGGGAAGAGCGTCAAGCCGCTCAGTAATTGACACGATGATCCGTCGGCACGGTGCCGGCGGATTCATGCGGACACTGAGTCCGCCAACGCAACAGAATTTAGTGAATTGGAGGTAAAAATGGCCGACGCACCTCGCATGCCTATTGAGAGCGGCGTACCGGAGATGGATCCTTATCTGCACCCGGTCCTGAAGAAGAACTACGGCAACTGGAAATATCATGATCGTCCACGTCCTGGTGTGCTGCATCACGTAGCTCACAGTGGTGACGAAATCTGGACTGTTCGTGCTGGTACCCAGCGTCAGATGGATGTCTACACTATCCGTAAATTGATGGATATCGCAGACGAATTTGCTGAAGGTTTTGTCCGCTTCACTATCCGTTCAAACATCGAGTACATGGTCTCTGAAGAGTCCAAAGTACAGCCTCTGATCGACAAGCTGAACGCTGAAGGCTTTCCGATCGGTGGTACTGGTAACTCTGTCTCTATGATCTCTCACACTCAGGGTTGGTTGCACTGCGACATCCCAGGTACTGATGCCTCAGGTGCTGTTAAAGCGCTGATGGACGATCTGTACGACGAGTTCGTAAAGGCAGAGATGCCTAACCGTGTCCGTATCACCACCTCTTGCTGCCAGATCAACTGTGGTGGTCAGGGTGATATCGCGATCAATATTCAACACACCAAGCCACCGAAGATCGACCATGATCAGGTTGCCAACGTGTGTGAGCGTCCTTCCGTTGTTGCCCGTTGCCCGGTTGCTGCAATTCGCCCGGCTATGGTTAACGGTAAGCCTTCACTGGAAGTTGACGAGAAGAAATGTATCTGCTGTGGCGCATGCTTTCCTCCATGTCCTCCCATGCAGATCAATGATCCAGAGCACTCCAAGTTTGCAATCTGGGTTGGTGGTAAGAACTCCAACGCCCGTTCAAAACCAACTTTCCATAAGCTGGTTGCTGCTGGTATCCCAAACAATCCACCTCGCTGGCCAGAAGTTTCTGATGTTGTTAAGAAGATCTTGGCGGCATACAAAGAAGACGCGAAAGATTGGGAGCGTATTGGTGAGTGGGCTGAGCGTATCGGCTGGCCACGTTTCTTCGAGAAGACTGGTCTGCCTTTCACCAAATACCACATCGATAACTGGCGTGGTGGTCGTGCAAACCTGAATGCGTCTGCACACATCCGTTTCTGATTTGATTAGGGCAAAAAGGAAACCAGAATGAAATTTACTGTGCAAGTGAACGAAGGCCCTTATCAGCACCAAGCTGCTGATAGCGCTTATCAGTTCACCAAAGCTGTACTGGAGAAGGGCCATGAAGTATTTCGTGTCTTCTTCTACCACGACGGTGTTAACAACGCGACAAATCTGACAACACCTCCACAGGACGATCGTCATGTCGTCAACCGTTGGAGCGAATTGGCTAAAGAGCACGACCTGGATCTGGTTGTTTGCGTAGCTGCTGCTCAGCGTCGCGGTATTGTGGATGAAGGTGAAGCCAAACGTAACAGCAAAGATGCTGAGAACATTGCTGATGGCTTCCGCATCTCAGGTCTCGGTCAGTTGATTGAAGCAGGTATTCAATCTGACCGCGTCGTGGTGTTTGGCGATTAATAAGGGGTAGAGAGATGTCCGAAGAGATGATGGACGACGAAGTCGTTAAAAAAATGGCGTACATCAATAGACGTGCACCTTACGGCAGTATCTATGCTCTTGAGTCGCTGGAAGTTGTGCTGATTGGTGCAGCATTCGATCAGGACGTTAGCTTGATTTTCGCAGACGATGGCGTATTTCAGCTTAAAAAAGATCAAGAGACTGCTGGAATTGACATGAAAAACTTCTCACCCACTTATCGTGCCCTCGAAATGTACGATGTTGAGAAGCTTTATGTCTCTAAAGAGTCTATGACAGAGCGCGGTTTGAGCGAAGACGACCTGGTCGTCGACGTTGAAATTAAAACCGATGCAGAGTTGGCTGATCTGCTAGATGACCAAGACGTCATCTTCAGTTTCTAAAGGGGAGCAAGTAATGAGTATTCTTCATACGGTAAATAAATCGCCTTACGAGAAGAGCTCCCTCGACAGTTGTCTGAGGTATGCGAAGGGGGGTAGTGCCATCCTTTTTTATGAGGACGGCATATATGCAGCACTACAAGGGGCCAGCATGGAAGAAAAGGTCAAAGGTGCTGCCCAGAACGTAAAGCTTTATGTTCTTGGTCCGGATTTGAAAGCGCGCGGTATCGCTGAAGACCGGGTGATCGACGGAATAGCTGTAGTGGATTATGCAGGATTTGTAGATTTGTCAGTTGAACACGACAAAGTCTCAGCCTGGGTTTAATTCCATTAGACTGAATTAAGTTCTTTTTTTAGGAGAAAGAAATCATGGCAATCGAAGTAAATGGCAAGTCCTTCGAGACTGATGAAGAAGGCTACCTGGTAAACCTGGCTGATTGGGAAGCTGGCATTGCAGAAGCAATGGCTAAGGAAGATGACCTGGAGCTGACTGACGAGCACTGGGAAATCATCAACTTCCTGCGTGAGTACTACGAAGAGTACCAGATCGCACCTGCAGTACGTGTTCTGACCAAAGCTGTTGGTAAGAAACTGGGTGCTGAAAAAGGTAACAGCAAGTACCTGTACGCACTGTTCCCCTACGGCCCTGGTAAACAGGCTTGCCGTTTCGCTGGTCTGCCTAAGCCGACTGGCTGTATCTAAGATACGCTTAGAATCGACCGGGAGATTTTCTCCCGGTCATTTTTAACCGACTGAGGAACGCAGGAACATGTCAACTGTCTACGCGTTGCTGTTTATCGTAGCGACTCTTGTTCTGGTAATTGGCCTGGCACGTAAAATCATCCAGTATGCCAAGACACCAGCTCCATTAAAGATTCCAACGACTCCGGCCCCGACTACTGAAGCCGGTGTTGTTATGCGCCTGTTCCGAGAAGTGGTGTTCTTTGAGAGCCTTTTCAAGAGCACCAAGTGGACGTGGATTTTTGGTTGGATGTTCCATATGGGACTCTTCCTGGTGCTGTTACGGCATGTGCGTTATTTCATAGACCCCGTCTGGCTGCCAATCCAGTTGATTCAGCCCTTCGGTATCTATGCTGGCTTTGCCATGGTGTTTGGCTTAGCAGGACTGTTAGTTCGTCGTATCTTCGTCGATCGTGTGCGCTATATCTCTGCGCCATCTGATTATCTATGGCTGCTAATTCTGATCATGATTGGCTTCAGCGGCTTGATGATGAAGTTTGTTAACCATACCGATATTGTCATGGTGAAACAGTTCTTCATGGGCTTGTGGACACTCAGCTTCGGTACCTTGCCGATGGATTTCCCACTGCTGATACATCTGGCGCTGGTTATTGTCTTGATGGTGCTGTTTCCGTTCAGCAAGTTGCTGCACGTACCTGGAGTATTCTTCAGCCCGAGCAGAAATCAGGTGGATAACCCACGCGAAAAACGTCACTTGGCACCTTGGGCCAAGGCGTTAGAAGAAAAAAACTAACCTGTAACTAGCCGACGAGGGCATTACATGGCTAAGGTAGATTTTGAAACACCGGAACTCCAGGAATATGTGGATGTGCCGGCATTAGAAGAAGGCGTAATGGGGCATCTGTCTCCTTATGTTGCCAAACCTGATCATCAGGAACCTTTGAATTTTCCTGGTGAGCTGGTTGAAGATTGGCACCAAAAAACGCTGGACAAAATAGACGATCTTAGAACTCGTTATCGTTCACTACAGGTCTATCTTGATGCCTGTGTGAAGTGTGGTTCTTGTACTGATAAGTGTCACTACTATCTGGGTACAAAGGATCCTAAGAATATGCCCGTAGGTCGTCAGGATCTGCTGCGCAAAGTTTACCGTCGTTATTTCACCTTTGCCGGTAAGTATTTCCCCAAGCTGGTAGGTGCTGAAGATCTGACTCGTGAAACATTGGATGATTGGTACAGCTATTATCATCAGTGTTCACAGTGCCGTCGTTGCTCAGTATTCTGTCCTTACGGCATTGATACTGCTGAGATCTCCATGGCAGCCCGTGAAATTCTCGACAGCATCGGTTACGGCCAGAAATACTGTAATGAAATTATTGCCAAAGTCTTCAAGATTGGTAATAACCTGGGCCTACCTGGACCTGCTCTGGAGGATACGCTGGAAGGTCTGGAAGAGGATGTATTCGACGAGACTGGTGTTGAGGTTAAATATCCTCTGGATGTAAAGGGTGCCGATATCCTTCTGGTCACTCCATCTGCAGACTTCTTTGCAGAACCTCATGTTGACGGCTTGATCGGCTACGGGAAGGTCTTCCATGAAGCAGGTGTTAGCTGGACACTGAGTTCACACGCCTCTGAAGCAGCAAACTTCGGTATGTTCATCGGTAGTTACGAGAACATGCGTCGTGTCTCAATGCGTATTCGTGAAGCGGCCCTTGAGTTAGGTGTTAAGCGCATCGTGTTTGGTGAGTGCGGTCACGCCTGGCGTGTTGCTTATGCGTTCCTGAATACGTTG
>JAKSCN010000656.1 GCA_022360595.1 Chromatiales bacterium | reverse complement strand
TGTTTGCGGTTGATGAAGTTGTCCACCATGCCGGACTGCAGCGGCCCGGGACGAAACAGCGCCACCAAGGCCGTGATGTCATCAAAACAGTCGGGCTGGAGCTTCTTGATCAGCTCCTTCATACCACGGGATTCAAGCTGGAAGACAGCAGTGGTCTCGCAGTTTTGCAGCAGCTTGAAAGCGTCTTTGTCATCCATGGGGATGCGATCAATATCGACCGGCTCCTCACCCCTCTCCCGGCGCTGCTTATTGACCGTCTGCAGAGCCCAATCGACGATGGTGAGAGTACGTAGTCCGAGGAAGTCGAACTTCACCAGTCCCACTTGCTCAACATCATCCTTATCGAACTGAGTGACCAGATTTTCGCCGCTCGCCTCACAATAGAGGGGAGTGAAATCAGTCAGCAGGCCAGGCGAGATCACCACCCCACCGGCGTGTTTTCCCGCATTTCGCGCCAACCCTTCCAGCTTGCGTGCCATATCGAAAAGCTGGGTCACCTCGTCCTCTTCCCGATAGGCCTGATCCAGCTCCTCGTTCTCCTTTAGGGCCTTCTCCAGGGTCATGCCAATCTCGAACGGAATCATTTTGGCAACACGGTCAGTGAACCCGTAAGGATGTCCCAACACACGCCCTACATCACGCACCACAGCCTTGGCCGCCATCGAACCGTAAGTGATGATCTGGGAGACCGAGTCACGGCCATATTTGCGCGCCACATAGTCGATCACCTTATCGCGATTATCCATGCAGAAATCGACATCGAAGTCGGGCATGGAAACACGTTCCGGATTGAGAAAACGCTCGAACAGCAGGTCGTGCTCAATCGGATCGAGATCGGTAATTTTCAGTGCATAGGCCACCAATGAACCGGCGCCCGAGCCACGACCCGGCCCTACCGGAATGGCGTTATCCTTGGCCCACTGGATGAAGTCGGCAACGATCAGAAAGTAACCGGGGAAACCCATCTGGTTGATCACATCCAGCTCAATCTGAAGGCGATCGAAATAGATCTTCCGCTGCGCCTCGTAGTCGGCCTGCTCCGGGCTGAGAATATTCGCCAACCGCAGGTCCAAACCCCGCTTTGACTCCAGGGAGAAGAACTCTTCCATGGTCAGGTCATCGGGGATCGGGAAATCAGGCAAGTAGTTTTTACCGAGGGTCAGCTCAATATTACAGCGCCGGGCAATCTCGACACTGTTCTCCAGGGCCTCGGGAATATCGGCGAAGAGCTCCACCATCTCTTCAGGCGTGCGTAAATACTGCTCTTCGCTGAAGTGTTTGGGACGCCGTGGGTCGTCCAGAGTGCGCCCCTCATGGATACAGACACGCACCTCATGGGCCTCAAAATCATCCCGATCGATAAAGCGAACATCGTTGGTGGCGACTACTGGTACCTTATAGTTGGTCGCCAGGGTCACACTGTCGTGCAACACCCGCTCGTCATCGGGGCGACCCGTGCGCTGCAGCTCTAGATAGAAACGGTTGGGGAAAATATCCAGCCAGTGATGTAGATGGTTGGTCGCTTCACCTGCATTGCCAGCCAACAAGGCGCGACCAATGTCGCCCTCTTTGGCGCCCGACAGAGCGATCAGACCCGCGCAGCTCTCATAAGTGAACCACTCCATCTCCATCATCGCCTTGCCAAGGTGCTGCCCTTCCCGGTAACTGCGCGATACCAGGCGCGTCAGGTTCTTATAGCCCGTATCATTCTGAATCAGAAACACCAGACGAGTGGGGTTATTGGCATCCTGGGGATTGCGAATCCAGGCATCAACACCGCAGACCGGCTTCACGCCCGCAGCCATCGCCGCCTTATAGAACTTCACCAGGGAGAAGAGATTGGACTGATCGGTAACCGCAACCGCCGGCATTCCTGCTTTGGCCACACTGCTTACCAAGGGCTTGATCCGAACTGTGCCATCAACTAGCGAGTATTCAGTATGAACCCTTAAGTGAACAAAGCTTTGTGGCATTAGAGATCTCTGCTTGCGGTCCTGGGTATGGTAATCGGTTATTCTACAACGTTGGGAGATCGCCCTGGAAGGCGCTCGGTCAATCTTTGCAAACGACTAACAGGTTACTCATTCCAGGTCCAATAGCCGCTTTACCGGTGCATAAGAGCGCCGGTGGATTGGGGTAACACCCAGTGTATCCAGAGCAGCTAAGTGCTGCTTGGTGGGGTAGCCTTTGTGTTTGGCTAATCCATAGCCGGGATAATCGGAATCCAGTGCAACCAGCTCATTATCACGTGCCACTTTAGCCAAAATGGAGGCTGCGCTGATTGCAGGCACCCGACTGTCGCCCTTGATAATCGCTTGGCTGGAGCACGCCAACTGGGGGCAGTGCTTACCGTCAATCAATGCCCACTCCGGCGCTACCGAGAGCGACTCGACCGCCCGTTTCATCGCCAACAGGCTGGCATGGAAGATGTTCAGCGCATCGATCTCTTCTACTTCGGCCCGCCCCAGAGCCCAGCTCAGTGCATGCTCCCTGATCTCTACCGCAAGCAACTCACGCCTTTTTTCGGTCAGTTTTTTTGAATCAGCCAACCCGTCAATCGGCCGCCGGGGGTCCAGTATGACCGCAGCAGCTACCACCGGACCGGCCAACGGACCACGACCAACCTCATCAACGCCGGCTAATAGGTCGGTATCGGGCAGTTCCAGTTCAAATATTGGATCAGGCATCTTTTTTCACCAACGCCAAAACGGCTTCAGCCGCTTTACTGCCGGCATCCTGCCGCAGTTCAGTGTGCAGCGTTCGATAGGCGGCTTTGATCTCAGCAACCTTTTCGGGTGATTGCAGCAGTTCAATGATCGTTTCAGATAATGCGCCGGGCGTCGCCGCATCCTGGATGTACTCTTTGGCAAGTGGTTCTTTGGAGAGCAGATTAGCCATAGAGACATAAGGCACTTTCACTAGATTGAAAGTCTTCACGATCCAGTAGGTCAAGCTGTTCAAACGATAGGCAACCACCATGGGGCGCTTCAACAGCAACGCCTCCAAGGTTGCTGTGCCGGAGGCTGTCAGCACCAGTTCAGCCGCCTGCATCACGGTGCGTGAGTGCCCCTCTATCGAAGTGATTGGCAGCTCGGGAGCAACTTCATCGCAAATCTGTTGAAATCGTTCTTTGACCCGCTGGTTAATAAGCGGCACAACAAACTTCAGATCCGGATACCTCGCCCGGCACTGAGAGGCGGTCTTTAAAAAATCTGCCGATAACGCCTCTATTTCGCTCAATCGGCTACCAGGCAGCAGTGCAATATATTGGGTATCGGGATCGAGGCCCAGATCCCGCTTGGCCTGCTGCTGATCACTCTCCAGCGGTATCTCATCAGCCAGGGGATGGCCCACATAGGCCGCCGTCACACCATGGGGTTTTAGAAACGCCTTCTCAAAAGGAAAAATACTCAACACCAGATCGGTAGCGGCACGTATTTTCTTCACCCGCTTGGGCCGCCACGCCCAAACCGTTGGGCAGACATAATGAACCGTCGGTACGCCCTGCTCTTTCAGTTTGCGCTCCAATGTCAGATTGAAATCGGGTGCGTCAATCCCGATAAAGACATCGGGCGGATTGTCACGGAAGTGCCGCAGCAATCTTTTTCTGATAGAGAGCAGCTCCGGCAAGTGCTTCAGCACTTCTACCAATCCCATGACTGACAGCTTCTCCAGCGGCACCAGACTGTTACAACCCTCCCGGATCATCTCGGGTCCACCAACCCCTTCGAAGCTGACATCCGGATACTGTGCAATCATCGCCTTCATCAGACTGGCGCCAAGGATATCCCCTGAGGGTTCGTTAGCGACAATACCGACTCTAAGCATCTGGCTTTACCTTATTCGAGAAATGATTGGGCGCTTCTAGGGCCTGTTAACAGAGAAGGGATTGTTGCCAATCCCTTCTGAGATTTCTGAGTCACGACAAATCAGCGTGGTTAGCTGTCGAGATCACGCGCAGTACACATAATCTCAGCGGTGGCGGCCACTTTGCCATCAACTTTGGCCACGCCCGAAAACATCCCAATACCGCGTTTGATATTCTTCTGGCTTACTTCGATATGGAGCTGATCACCCGGCTCCACCGGGCGCTTGAAACGCGCCTTATCGATACCGACAAACAGATAGATGGAGCCCTGGGTTTCAGGGTTTGACTCCATTGCCAGCAAACCTGTCGCTTGCGCCATCGCTTCAATAATCAGCACACCTGGCATTAGAGGTTTGACTGGGAAATGGCCGTTGAAAAAGGGCTCGTTGTAGGTGACATTTTTCAATGCCAGTAGACGCTCATCTTTTTCAAACTCCACAACCCTATCTATCAACAGAAAGGGATACCGGTGCGGCAATAAAGTCAGCACCTTGTTGATGTCCATAACACTCAAAACTTGCCTCCTGTCACCCAACAATGTCTATTGGAGTGATCCAAATTAGGTAATTTTTCTTACTTGATCGTTTATCAGATCAGAAGATTAATCTGTCTCACTGTCCTGTTGCACAGTAGAGACTGCCTGTTCTAATGCTTTCAAGCGCGTCATCAGGTCCTCCATACGCCTGAGCCTAACAACCGCTCTTTTCCATTCGCTATTTGTCATCGCCGGCAGGTTCCCGCTATAGTATCCCGGCTCCTTGAACGAACGTGTCACCAACGACTGCCCCGAAAAGTGAACATTATCACCTATTTCCAGGTGTCCGGCGATTCCAACTCCTCCCCCAATTGAGCAATACTTCCCAATCGTGGTAGAACCCGCAATACCCGCACAACCGGCAATTGCCGTATGCTCCCCAACCTGTACGTTGTGGGCTATCTGAATCTGGTTATCCAGTTTCACACCATTGGCAATCACAGTATCGCGTAGCGCCCCCCGGTCAACCGTTGTATTGGCGCCGATCTCTACATCATCTCCAATAATCACCCGGCCCAACTGGGGTACTTTTTCCCACTGTCCTCGGTCATTGGCCAAACCAAAGCCGTCACTGCCGACCACTGCTCCAGGGTGAATCAACACGCGTTTGCCCAGTACGGTATCCGGGCAGAGCGTAATATTGGCCACCAGTTCACTCCGCTCGCCCACTGTTGAGTTCTTGCAGATCACACAGCCCGGACCAATCTGGACGCCTGCCGCTATGGTGACGCCCTCTTCGATAACCACACCTGGACCAACCCAGGCATCCGGCGAAACCTGAGCCTGCTCCGACACTACAGCAGAGGGGTGTATTCCGCCCTGCTTCACCCCCCGGGGAAACATGCGCGTGGAAATTCTGGCATACGCCAGATAGGGGTTATCGGACACCAGCGCATTGGTTCGACAATCATCAAGGTACTCGGCTGTCAAAATAACAGCCGAGGCTCTTGTCTCGCTCAAATAGCGGCGATACTTCTGATTGGCAAGAAAGCAGATTGACCCCGGCGTAGCATCTTGGATGGTATCCACCCGCGAGATCTCACAATCTGGATCACCATGCACAGATGCACCAATAACTGCCGCTAACTCTGCCAACCGAAAGGCCATGACTGCTATCCGTGGTTACTGCTTTTTACTTTGCTTATACTGTTCGATCAGGCGGTCAAGCACCTTTTTGGTCATATCCACGCGTTTACTGGCATAGACCACACCTTGACTCAGGATGATATCGAATTTCTCCTCTTCGGCAACCTGGTGCACCACTTCTGAGACCTGCTTCAACAGTTTATTGAACTCTTCGGTACGACGCAGATTAAGGTCTTCACGATACTCATCACGCACTCGATTAAGATTGCGACGGTGTGTACGAACATCCTGCTCCAAACGCTGCACTTCATCGCCGCTCATTACCGCGCGATCAGTCGTCAGCTTATCTTCAAGGGTCTTCAGTTGCTTCTGCTTACTGATCAAATCCTGGTTTCGACGATCAAACTCGGCTTCCAGGTCTTTTCTGACATCCTCATATTGAGGTGAGCTTTCAACGAGGGCGTTAGGGTTAACAACGCCGATCTTGAACTCTTCAGCAGCTACTGCCGCTGATGCCATCAGCATGCCGGACAGTGCGATCAAAATACCTATCTTCTTCAAGTCAGTTCTCCATTATCAAAAGGGTCTGCCCAACAGAAATTGGAAGGATTCTGTCTCATCCCCAGATTTATCGTTGAGCGGGTAACCAAGACTCATACCCAAAGGACCAAGAGGCGACATCCAAAACAGTGATAACCCCGTGGAGTAGCGAAGCTCACCGATGTCAAACGAGTCTTCTGTCGTATCATAAATAGCGCCGGCGTCAAAGAACACTCCGAGTCTGACCGACTTTTCCGTGCCTTTAAACGGCGCAGGGAAAAACAGCTCAGCATTGGCGCCAACACGCATATTGCCGCCAAGCGGATCATCGTTGGAGTCGCGCGGCCCTAAACTGTAATCCTTAAAGCCCCTGACAGTGCGGACACCACCACCAAAATAGTTCTCCCACAAAGGCAACCCGGTAGTATCGCCATAGGAGTCACCATAGGCTACATCACCATTCAGCGCCAGGGTAAACGTTTTATTCAATGGCAAATACTGCTTGTGCTTGTAAGCGATTTTGTAATACTCAAGATCGCTACCCGGCAGCGTAAAATTTGCGGAAAAACGTTGCAACCCGCCCCGGGTAGGGAAAAGTGCTGAGTTGCGGGAATCTCGTGTCCACCCGGCGCCCAGTCTGAAATCGAGGAAATCGTCACCATTTTCAGCTTGAAACTGGGCAATCTCATCCGAGGCGTCATCGGGAATCTTAAACGTGGTATTCACTAAATCAAAGTTCAGCTTGATACGATCGGTCTCGCTGATCGGGATACCGTAATCAACACCCAACAAACCAATATCCGTCAGATAACGGGCCGTATCCACCTCATCAAAGTCGGTCTCTTTGTAACTCAAGGTGAAGCCACGACTGATGCCATCGACCGTATAGTAAGGATTGCGGTAACCAACTTCGTAGTGAGTTTTTGAGTCGCTGTTATTGAATGCGAAGTTGACACGCTTACCGGTACCCATGAAGTTGTCCTGGGTTACGCTGGTACTCAAAATGAATCCATCCGATTGTGAAAAACCCAAACCGACAACAAGATTGCCCATTGGCTTCTCAGTTACGTTGACATTGACATCGACCTCATCAGTCGAGCCAGGCACCGCCGGGGTCTCAATCGTAACATCTTCAAAATAGCCGAGGCGTTGCAGACGTTCACGGGAGCGGCGCACCAGTTCACCAGAGAACCAAGCCGACTCCATCTGCCGCATCTCACGACGCAACACCTCGTCACGGGTATTGTTGTTACCCCGCATATTGATGCGGCGCACATAAACACGGCTGCCTGGGTCGACAAAATAGGTGAGGGAGATCCCTTTATTCTCCTCATCGATCTCGGGAATGCTGTTGACGTTGGCAAACGCGTAGCCTTTATTACTCAACATCCGGGTGATACGCTCGGAGCTTCCCAGAACATCCTTACGCGAAAAGACCACACCGCGGGTCAGATGGATCAGCGGGAAGAACTCTTCCTGCGGCACCACTAATTCACCGGCCAGTTTGATATCGCTGATGGTGTAAACATCCCCTTCCGAGATATTTACCGTGACATAAATATCTTTTTTATCGGGTGTGATCGATACCTGGGTCGATGTAATCTGAAAATTGATATAGCCGCGATCCAGATAATAGGAACGCAGTGTCTCCAGATCGCCGGACAGTTTCTGTTTGGAGTACTGATCGTCTTTGGTAAAAAACGATAGAAAGCCCGGTGTACTCAGCTCAAACTCATCGAGTAGATCCTCTTCCTCAAAAGCTCTGTTGCCGATGATATTGATCTGCTTGATTCGCGCTGTAACACCTTCAGAAATATCGATATCGATCGCTACACGATTGCGTTCAAGTGGCGTGACAGTAGATTCGAGCTTAACCGCATACTTACCCTGGCTGAAATACTGGCGCTTCAACTCCTGTTCGATCTTATCCAGCACCGACCGGTTGAACACACGTCCCTCCGCCAGGCCAATATCCTTCAGCGCCAACAGCAGCCTATCCGTCTCCAGGGATTTATTACCCTCGATATCGATCTTGGCGATTGCCGGGCGCTCATTGACGAAGACGATCAATACATCGCCTTCCCGCTCCAAACGCACATCCTTAAAGAAGCCGGTCTTGAAGAGCGCGCGAATAACATCCCCGGTCTGCTCTTCATCAATCTCTTCACCAATCTTCACTGGTAGATAGTTGAATACCGTTCCCGCTGAGATCCGTTGCAGCCCCTCAACTCGAATGTCCCGAATGACGAACGAATCAGCATACAGAGCGGTTGGCAAATAACTGCTGGCAACCAGTACCAGGCCTGCAAACGATTTGGTGACCAATTTCATATTTTGATTATATCTATATGATTTTTATTACAAAACCTGATAAAACAGGGACTATCCCCAGCCCCTTGACTACATAATAATCACTTAGCCTGTCAGGAAATCTATTTTAAAGCGCCCTAGTATAATGAATCTTGTTGCACTATCCCAGCAAGCGCGAAATATCGACATAAAAAGCCAATGCCATTAATCCGAGCAACAGCAATATGCCGATCTTCTGCCCCCGTATTTGAGCCTCTTCCGACAACTCACTCCCCTTAATAGCCTCGATCAGGAAAAAGAGCAGATGTCCCCCATCAAGAATGGGGATGGGCAACAGATTCAGCACCCCAAGACTGATGCTGATCAACGCCAGAAATTTAACAAAATGGACAAAACCGAAACTGGCCGATTTACCGGCAGTCTGCGCAATCGAAATCGGACCACTGATATTCTTGATCGAAGCCTTACCGGTGACCATCCTGCCAACCATCCGCACCAGAAAGACGCTCATATCCCAGGTCTGCACCGCGGATGCGGGAATCGCTTCCAGTGGCCCGAGCGTAATTTCCATCCGGTAGTCATCATAGAAGCCTTCGGGAATGGAAACGCCTGCGCCTATTCGGCCGACCACCTCCCCATCCGCTTCTTTTTTCTTACCGATCACCAACGTAGAGTTGATCAGACTTCCACCGCGCTCCACCTCAAGTTCAACCGCCTTACCGGGGTTCTCACGAATATAGGTGACCAGCTCGGTCCAGCTCGAGACGCTTTTCCCATCAACGGAAAGAACCAGATCGTCCCGCTGCAGGCCAGCGCGATCGGCAGACTCACCCACAACGATCCGACCTAAACGAGGCGGCGCCACAGGCCGTTCCGGGGTCAACCCCATCGCGCCCAGAATATTCCCCTCGTCGATCAGTTTCAGCAGCCCTTCTGAAGGTAGCATGCGAGTCTGTTCTGCTCCCTGTGCATCAGTCACCCGCACCGCCAAAGGCTCATCATCACCAGACTCGAATAACAACGCATAGACTGCTGTCTCCCAGGTCGGCGCATAGCGATCGCCCACATGGGTGATCGAATCTCCAACCTGAAAACCAGCCGACTCGGCGATAGAACTCGGCTTGATCTCACCCACTATCGCACGGGTGCCTGTATCACCGACCTGAAAAATCAGCCAGAAAGCAAAAATAGCGAAAAGAAAATTGAATAGAGGCCCCGCCGCGACGATAGCGCTTCGGGTAGGCAGGCTCTGACGATTAAATGCGCGATGCAGTTCGGCTTCACTCACCTCCCCTTCGCGCTCATCCAGCATCTTTACGTAGCCGCCCAACGGGATGGCCGCCACTACATATTCAGTCTCATCACTCGGCCTCTTCTCACGATAACGCCAGAGCGGCTTACCAAACCCAATGGAGAAGCGCAGCACTTTGACGCCCAGCTTTCGTGCCACCCAAAAGTGACCGAACTCATGCACGGCAATCAGAATCGCCAAGGCAACGATAAAGGAGGCGATAGTAAACAGTAGTGAATCCATATTGACCGTCAGACCTGTTTTGCCACCAATTGTTCCGCCAACCGGCGGGCTTGGGTGTCCACTTCAAGCAGCAATTCAAAACTGGGGTTCTGCTCCGCCGGAAGCTGATTCAACACATCCTCAATCAGCCCGGAAATCCGACTAAAAGGGATCCGCTCATTGAGAAAAGCGTCAACCGCCACCTCATTGGCCGCATTCAAAATTGCGGGGGCCGTACCCGACACCTCAATGGCCTGATAGGCGAGACGCAAACAGGGGAATCGCGCCAGATCCGGCTCTTCAAAATCGAGCCTGGCCACCTCAAACAGATCCAGAGAACCCACCCCTGACTCGATTCTCTCAGGCCAGGCCATTGCATGGGCAATAGGGGTACGCATATCGGGATTACCAAGCTGAGCCAGAATTGAGCCATCTTGGTACTCAACCATGGAATGGATGACGCTCTGCGGGTGAAGCACCACCTTTACCTTGTCCGGGCGTGTGTGGAACAGCCAACAGGCTTCAATCACCTCCAGCCCTTTGTTCATCATGGTCGCTGAATCGACAGAGATCTTGCGTCCCATGGACCAATTGGGGTGGGCACAGGCCTGGGCCGGAGTAACATCCACCAACTGCTTCAACGGCATGGCACGAAAAGGCCCACCTGAAGCGGTTAGCAGAATACGGGTGACACCGACCTGCCCCAAGCCTTGCTGAAAATTGGCCGGCATACATTGAAAAACAGCATTGTGCTCGCTATCGATAGGGAGAATTTCAGCGCCGTGGGCGGCCGCCTCACGCATAAACAGTTCGCCAGAGACAACCAGCGACTCCTTATTAGCCAGCAGAATACGCTTTCCCGCCCGCACCGCGGCCAACGTAGGCAACAAACCGGCAGCCCCGACAATGGCGGCCATCACGTAGTCAACACCAGGAAGGGCCGCGATGGTCTCCAGTCCTGCCGAACCGGCCAGCACTGCTGTCGGCAGTCCCCGCCCCGCGAGCCGCTGTTCCAGCTCTTGGGCTGCTTTCGCATCAGCCATGACAGCATAATCAGGACAAAAAGCGAGGCACTGCTTCTCCAGCCCATCCACATCCCGATTGGCGCTGAGCGCAACGGCCCGGTATTTATCAGGGTGGCGCGCCACCACATCCAGGGTACTGACACCAATTGACCCCGTTGAGCCGAGCACCGACATACCGATCATCAGAGTACTCCCGACAAATAGAGACCAAATGCGAAGACAGGGGCGACAGCGATCAGACTATCAATACGATCCAGCACACCACCATGTCCCGGAAGCAGATTACCGCTGTCTTTAATGCCTGCCTGGCGTTTCAGCAAACTCTCGAACAGATCACCAAAAACAGATACAAAACAGAGCGCGACACAAAACAGAATCAACACCATCGCATGACCCAGTTCAGGCTGCCACCAGCTCAATAATACACCCCATACGATCGCGCCTAAAAGTGCACCATAAACCCCCTCTCGGGTCTTGCCAGGGCTGATGTTCGGCGCCAACTTCACCTTGCCCCAGCGCCTGCCGGAGAAATAGGCAAAAGTATCCGCCGCCCAGCTCAATGACATGGCAAACAGTACCAGTAAATCACCATCTTCCGAGTAACCATGAATCGCTACCAAACCTGCCCAGGCCGCGGCAAGCAGGAAAATCCCCAACAACGCCTTACCCACACGCCCCATTTCAGAACTGCTTTCAGGCTTATAGCGCAGTAAAGTGACGATTAGATAGAGCCAGAAAACAGTGGCTATGGTGAATAGATAAAACCCCGCTTGCGAGTATTTGACCATGCCATAGGCAAGCAACATACTGACCACCAGGCCGAGCCAAAAAAGCGCCGACTCTTTAGCGCCATTCAGCTTGGCCAAGGCAAGCCACTCTTTGCCTGCCAACAGCACAACTATCCCTACTGCGGCCGCAAATACCGGAGTGGGCAATAGAAAAATTGCGCAAAGGACTATTGGCACCAGGATCAGAGCGGTGGTAATCCGTTGATTCAACATAGCGATTACTCCTCTCTTTTCTCTTCTATGCGTACCTGTTCGCCCGTCTTGCCAAAGCGTCGTTCACGGTTTGCAAAAGATTGCAGCGCAGCGTTCAGTGCCTTGATATCAAAATCGGGCCACAACACATCGGAAAAATAGAGCTCGGCATAAGCTGCCTGCCACAATATAAAATTGCTCAGGCGCTGTTCACCGCCGGTGCGGATAAAGAGATCGGGGTTGGGTAAATCCGCAAACGAGAGATAATCGGAGACGAGTTGCTCATTCACAGCCTCAGACGCGACCTTACCCGCCACGACATCTGCAGCAATCTGCTGCATCGCCTGAGCGATATCCCAGCGGCCGCCGTAATTGGCGGCGACTTGCAGCACCAAACCGGTGCCATCAGCCGTCTCCGCCTCGGCTGAAGCCATGCGCTTCTGTAGCTTCTCGGAAAAAGCACTCCGATCACCGATGATACGCAGGCGAACATTATTGCGCTTCAGGCGTTTTACCTCACGATGTAGTGCGGTAAAAAAGAGATCCATCAGCAGACCAACTTCCTTCTCAGGACGTTTCCAGTTTTCGCTACTGAAGGCAAACAGCGTCAGAACCTCCACCCCATAGCGGGCACAGGCTTCAACGGTATTTCTAACAGAATTGACGCCGGCCTTATGGCCGGCGGTACGCACCATCCCCTGCTGTTGAGCCCAACGCCCATTGCCATCCATCACAATGGCAATATGCCGGGGCAACCTGGTCAGGTTCAGCAGGTCAGTATCGCTTGAATCAGTCATCGTCTTCTGACTACCTGTCGACCAGGCATCAGATAGACATCAAATCTTCTTCTTTTTCGGCCAGCAGATCATCAACTTCCTTGACATGCTGATCGGTCAGTTTCTGAATAATCTCCTGACCACGATGTTCATCATCTTCAGAGATCAACTTCTCTTTGACCAAGCTCTTCAATTCGCTGTTGGCATCCCGGCGAATATTACGGATGGCGACACGCGCCTGCTCCGCCTCCTGTCTAACCACACGAATCAGATCTTTACGACGTTCCTCTGTCAACGGAGGCAACGGTACGCGAATCACCATACCCGCAGTATTGGGGTTGAGTCCCAAATCGGAGTTCATGATCGCCTTTTCAACCGGAGCGATCATATTTTTCTCCCATGGCGAGACCGCCAGGGTGCGCGCATCTTCAACGTTGACATTGGCAACCTGATTGAGCGGCACATCAGACCCGTAATATGAGACGGTGATGTGGTCGAGCAGACTCGGGTGAGCACGCCCGGTACGAACCTTCGCCAGCTCATGACTCAGTGCCTCAACGCTTTTTCCCATGCGATTAGCAGCATCTTTTTTAATATCGTCAATCATCTCAGTCTCCACTCTCCACCAGGGAACCAATCTCTTCACCCTGCATTAAGCGAACCAATGCGCCCTTCTCATTGATATTCATTACGCGCAAGGGCATACCATTATCGCGACACAACACAATGGCTGTGGCATCCATCACTTTCAGCCCCTCGGCCAGGGCCCGATCATAGCTAAGTTGCGGGTAGAATACCGCATCGGGATCTTTCACCGGATCTGCAGAGTAGACACCATCCACTTTAGTCGCCTTAATCAGCAGATCAGCATCGATTTCAATAGCACGTAAACTGGCTGCGGAATCTGTTGTGAAAAAAGGATTACCGGTACCGCCGGAGAAAATGACAACCTCGCCAGCCTGCAGTAGCTCAGCAGCGCGACGACGTTCAAATAGTTCACACACCGGCTCCATTCTGATCGCCGACATAGTGTGAGCTTTAACCCCAATCTTTGTCAGCGCATCCTGCATTGCCAAGGCATTCATCACCGTTGCCAACATGCCGATATGATCACCGGTAGCCCGCTCAATCCCTGATTTGGCCAGTCCTTCACCGCGGAAGATATTGCCACCGCCAATGACTAAACCAACCTGAACCCCCAGTTCGGTCAAATCCTTGATATCAGTAGCAACCCGCCGGATAACCTGCGGATCAATACCAAAATCACCCTGCCCCATCAGTGCTTCACCACTGATTTTCAATAGAATCCTTCGGCAGCTTGTTTCGGTCATAGGTACCTGACAGACCTCTATTATTTGGAGTTAATAGGGTATCCGGCAGCTACCGGACACCCTACATTATTATAAAGATTAACCTTTTGCCTGAGCTGCCTGAGCGGCAACCTCATCAGCAAAGTTCTCAACCTTTTTCTCGATGCCTTCACCCACTTCATAGCGAGAGAAAGTGACAACTTTGGCGTTGGCAGAATCGAGCAGTTTACCAACAGTCTGGTCGGGGTCCTTGACGAACGCCTGCCCTACCAGAGTGATCTCTGCCAGATATTTGCGTACACGGCCTTCGATAATCTTATCAACGATATTCTCGGGCTTACCACTCTCCAGCGCCTGGCTTTTGAAGATTTCGCGCTCTTTGGTCAGCATCTCGGCGGGCACTTGCTCTTCAGAGACACAAACCGGATTGGTTGCTGCAACGTGCATGGCCACATCTTTAGCCAACTGCTCGTCACCACCTTCAACTTCAACCACAACACCGATGCGCACACCGTGTTTGTAGCTGGTCAGTTTACCGCTGCTAGCGACAAAACGCTGGAAACGGCGTACATTCATGTTCTCACCAATCTTGGCAATCAGCGCTTCACGAGCGGTATTGA